>JAZUEV010000305.1:0-1540 GCA_045640345.1 Treponema sp. | reverse complement strand
GAATGAAAATATTTTTGTTATGACAGAGGACAGGGCTTCCAACCAGGATATTCGACCAATCGAAATAGCCATAGTCAATCTTATGCCAACAAAAATCGCCACAGAAACCCAGCTTCTCCGTCTTTTGGGAAACACGCCCCTCCAGATTAATGTCCACCTTGTTCAGATGGAAGGTCATGTCTCCAAGAACACCCACGCCGACCATCTGGAGAAATTCTATATTCCATCAAGCGAGGTCTTCAACAAAAAATTCGACGGAATGATTATCACAGGCGCTCCAGTTGAGCAGATGGATTTTGAGAACGTGGATTATTGGAACGAACTTTGCAAAATCATGGACTACGCAAAAAAGAATGTCTTTTCCACTCTCTACATCTGTTGGGGAGCCATGGCTGGACTTTACCATTTATATGGAATACAAAAGTTTGGAGTCAAAAAAAAGTTTTCAGGCATCTACAAAAGCACAATGGAAGACCCAAGGGAGCCACTTCTTAGAGGGTTCGACGACATTTTCCCGGTCCCCACATCACGATACACAATGATAAAAACCCAGGACATCCTGAACACCGAAGGTCTTAAGCTTTTGGCACAGAACGAGGAAACTGGATTGACCATAGCCAAGTCCACAGACAACAGATCGATTTTTATGACCGGACATCTGGAATATGATTCAGAGACTTTGGCAAACGAATATCAAAGGGATTTGGAAAAAGGTCTTTCCATTGATGTCCCCACAAATTATTTTCCAAAGGACGACCCAAGCCAAAAACCTTTGTCCACATGGAGAAGCACCGCCCATTTGTTCTATTCCAACTGGCTCAACTATTATGTGTACCAGGGAACTCCTTTCAATCTTGAGGACTTGTGAGAAAAAGAGGTTTATATGAAAAAGAATTTTTTATTTGCTTTGACCGTTGCTCTTGCGACTTTTGTTTCCTGCTCCAATTCAGTTCCCACATTGGATGGGACATGGAAATTCGAGGACGGATCCATCATCAAGTTCAACACAAAAAAACAGACATACATCGCCACAGGGACAAATGTTTCCACCAGCGGAAGTTTTCAGTCAATCAACGGCGGCACATTGATTTTTGATGGCGAAGAGACCATGGTTGTGCTTGGGGAACAGGGGTTTGAAATCAACTACGGCGGCGACTACATTCTTTTTGAAGGAAAACCAGTTGATTCCATTGAAAACCTGCAGGGAAAATACAAGTCCGAAAATGGAATGGTTTTTGATTTCAACAACAAAATCTCCAAACTCAAAATCACAGTGGACAAGAACGAAAAATCCTACGACTATAAGACATCTCCCTACACGGCCATCCTTTTTACCAGCGGAGACTATGCCTACGGTCAATCGGTGGAGCTAAAGCTTTTGGACAAGACCCACCTGAAACTTGATGGAGAGATTCTTACTCGATAACCCCGCCCCAAGGAATATTTAGATTGCTGCAAAGGATTTTATATTCAACAGTCTGGGAATCGGTTGCGGCGGTCACAAAGAAAGACAAAGTCGGGAGGCCAAGCGGTCTTAGGA
>JAZUEV010000304.1:0-3417 GCA_045640345.1 Treponema sp. | reverse complement strand
GCTGGGAATGTGAAGAATCATTGTTTTTGCTAGATTCCAAAGGAAACCTACTTTTCTTTAACGCTGTTGAGGAATTGAAAAAGAATTTGTCTAGTATAAATTTTGATGATGATGTAACTTATTATAACTTCAACACTTTCGAATATTCAGATTGTGAAGATTTCCTGAACAAATGGAACATAGTCGATGATTTATCAAAATCTGTTGGCATGGATTTTATCGGAAATGACGATGACTATACAAGCTTGTACTCCAAGTTCGTCTATGGGTCAAACATCCAAGCGTTGAACACTTCAGGAAAAAAATATGTTCCAAAATTCTCGGAGGAGGAACTCGAAAAAATCGAAAACGTTAAAAAGGATATGATAAAAATTTTAAAAAGTGCATTCAAAATAGAATAAAAGGCTTCCATGAAAATCCATTTTCTTTCTGATTTTTCATCACCCAATCAATGTTTGTTTTATTCAGCCAAAAGTGTTACATTTTTACAACTTTTGGCTATCCAATCTTGATTTTTGCCACATTATGGCTTATCATATTTGCATGGATACTTTTGAAGAAAAACAAATTATCGGCAGAATCTATGAACAAAAACTCATTCGCGATTATTATGATTCTCCCAAGTCTGAGCTTGTAGCTGTTTACGGCAGGAGACGAATAGGCAAGACTTATTTGGTCAAGCGATGCTTTGATGAGAAATTTGATTTCTGGTTTACCGGAATGTATGGAACCACAAAATCTGTTCAGCTCAGGCAGTTCGCAAGGGAGCTTTCAAAATATTCATCAAAAAAATATGCCATTCCCAAAGACTGGTTTGAAGCCTTTGAGATGCTTAATGAACATCTGCTCTCACTTGGTAAGGAAAAGGTTGTTGTTTTTCTGGATGAACTTCCATGGATGGACAACAAGAAAAGTAATTTTCTATCGGCTTTTTCTTATTTCTGGAATATGTGGTCTTCTAAAAAAACTGTGATAAAGCTTTATGTGTGCGGTTCGGCAACAACCTGGATGCTTGATAAATTTGTCGGGGATAAGGGCGGATTATACGGAAGAACATCAAGGACTATATATCTTTCTCCGTTTACATTGGGAGAAACAGAACAGTTTTTGAAAAAAATGAAGGGCTTTGATTTGACCAGGAAACAGATTCTTGAACTGTATATGATTCTTGGCGGGGTTCCTTATTACCTTGACATGCTTTCAAAAGATCTTCCAGTTTCAAAAAATATCGACAGCTTATTCTTTATGGAAGGAGCGAGTTTGAGAACGGAGTATGATTTTTTATTCCGCTCGCTTTTCAATGAATCGGCAAATTATAAAAAGGTCATAGAAGTGCTTTCCACAAAACTAAAGGGGCTTTCAAAAAGTGAAATCGTCGAGGCCACAAAGATAAAGCAGGGCGGAACTTTGACAGAGGTGCTGAACAATCTTTGTACCTGCGATTTTATCAGGAAATATTCTTCCATCGGTAAATCAGAAAAAGATTGTATTTATCAGCTGACAGATTTGTTTTCATTGTTCCATTTACGGTTTGTCGCCAAGAACAACGGACAGGATGCTAATTTCTGGTCAAATATGGATTTCAGTCCCGCAAAAAATTCATGGAGCGGATATGCCTTTGAACAAGTGTGTCTTCACCATATCAAACAGATAAAGTCAAAGCTTAGCATCCTTGGTGTCCTCAGCAATACTTATTCCTGGTTTTCAAAACCATTTGTGGATAAGGACGGCTCAGAATGGAAGGGTGGTCAGATTGATATGCTCATAGACAGAAAGGATGATGTCATAAATATCTGTGAAATGAAGTTTGTATCCAGTGAATTTGAAATTACTGAAAAATATGATGAGCATCTTAGGGAAAGGGCTGCACTTTTCCAGAAAGTAACAAAAACTCGTAAGGCTCTTCATCATACTTTTATAACAACTTATGGAGTCAAGCAAAATAAATACAGCGGAATTGTTCAGAATGAAGTTGTGATGGATGACTTGTTTAAACTTGAATAGATTTCAAAAGAATAATGGCAACAGCGTAAAAATAAGGGATGACTCGGAAGGTCACAGCTTTCTTTACGATCCGAAACAGGAGACCACATTTTAACGATTCCAAGGGAAACCATTATGATGATTGAAGATTCATTTTATATCACCAAGGAAAATCCAAAAGACTACCCCTATATAAAAGCAATAATTCGTCGGTTGTTTCATTGACCTGCAGACGAGATGACCTGGACTGGCTTAGCACCATACGAAAGACGGTCCCATTGTTTTGCTCTTATCTTTCAGAAATTAAGCAGTACGGGAAAAATATATTTTTGGTGCAACTCTTTTGGTTTTAGTGACGCAACGAATATACAACAGCATAAAGGAATATGGAATGATTCAAGATTGTCATTCCTGCCTAAAAATGATGTTCAGAATTTTATCCATCCAGAGAATACTCCAGAATTTTTTTCGGCCATGAGAGAAAATTCTCCGATAGAACTTATCCCTGAACTTTTTAACTATTCAAGAGAAAACGAAAACGCTTCACGAAGATACTAAACTATTTTTTGTGACAGGAACTCAATAATGATAAATCCCTTCGGACGATTTGATGTTTTATTTTTGGGAACTGATTTTATCTGGAAAGATTCAAAAGAAATCCAGAAGGGTCTTTTACAAAATAATTTATTCTGTAATTTAAGCATCCCCATATCAATGGCGTGTTTGTCGGACAAGAACGATTTTGGCCTATATAATGGAAGAAAACACAAATTTCCGATATTTTTAGGCCAAAATCCACCAAATTTAGTCCAGAATCAACAACATTTGTCAAAAATTTTGTCCCAAACTCTAGACCAAACCCTAAAAATTTGGTAAAAGTATAGACAAACAACCGATATTTGACATTTTTGTTCCACCAAACGCCAATTTGTTCTATGCCATGGGGAACAATCCCATCAAGTATGTGGATCCGGATGGGAATGAAATTATTACTCCCGATATGGTTCCTGAAGCAAAACGAAGATTCGATATTGCGATAAACGAACTAAAGAAAACAGATTTTGCAAGTAAAATTGTAACAGAAATAGAAAATTCAACAGAATTTACTTTAACTGTTATTCATAATAATTCGGGTAAAAATTCTTATTCCAATGGAGTTGTATATTGGGATTCAAATAAAATCTTTTTCAAAAAATTTCATGAAGACAACGGAAAAATTGTGTATGATGATATTATTGATCCTATAACACTGTTGTTTCATGAAATTTCACATGGATACCAGGATATGAAAAACGAACTAAAAAAAAATCCTACACCATTGGAAAAAGAAGTAGACGAAGATAAATGTATCGAAAAATATGAACATCATGTTGCGGAAGAGAGAAACAACTATAAAAGAAAAAACCACAGGGAATTCATGTTTTCAGCAAAATG
>JAZUEV010000303.1:0-3506 GCA_045640345.1 Treponema sp. | reverse complement strand
GCCCCTTGTTGCCTGAAGGAGCGATGGTATCAATACCGCAAGGCAAAACTCCACAGGTAAGTCCACCGCTGGCATAAAGAGCCCCCCGATGGGCAAAGGAATCCACACCGTAGGCAAGTCCGCTGACGACAGTCATTCCATTATAGGCACAGTCCTGGGAAAAATCCTGTGTACTTTTTGCACAATCTGGACAAACACGACGGGTCCCAACGACAGAGACGCATCGATTCTTCAGACATGACAAATCCCCTCGATAGAAAACCATATAGGGAGGATCGTAAATATTAAAAAGCATGGAAGGAAAATCATCCTCACCAAAAACAGTCCCCCTAATGTCCAATCTTTCCAGGATACGGAAAACCTTTTTTGCCAAGGCTACGGTTTTTTCCCCATTCCAGAGCTGAGTTTTTATGGTCCTACCCAAGATATAGGATAAATCATTTTTTGTAATAGAGCAAAGCTCATCGACACAGCACAGACTTTTTTTAAGAACAATTTTTTCCTTGCAAGTGATAAAGTCCATGGAAGAAAGTGCAATATCTAACAAATCCACATATATAAATTACACAAGTCCAAGGCAATCGTCAAGTTTTTTTTATTAAAGACGTTCTTTAATTTTTGATTTCGCCTGAAGAAAACCTTCAAGAATTGAAGTCTCTAGAGTTTTCATAAAAAAAAAGTTCCCCATAAATATGAGGAACATTCATAGAATTCAACGGAAAAATTATCGTGATGAATACTGCATATCCATGACAGTCTTTTTATTTGCTTCAGCGTCACGAACCTTGTCGGCAGATGGCTTCAGTTCGATAATCTTGTCATAAAGGGAAACTGCTTTGTCAAATTCCAGATTTTCATAATAGGCTCGAGCCAAAACAAACATACCGTCTGTGTCCTTGGTCTGGGTTTCCAAGAACGTTTCAAGATATGGAATAGCATTTTCAGGTTCCCCAAGCTGGAAAACATAAAGAACACCTATGGCATACATGGCTCTATAGTATTTTGGATTGATTGAAAGTGCCTGCTGGAATGATTCTTCGCTGACACGGAGGTACTGATTTTTTCTCTGGGCGATGGACCCATCACCAAGGGCGTTCCAATCTTTTGTCGCATTCGCCATATATCCTGCGCAGATTCCAAGATAATAATAAAGGTTCGCGTTGTTAGGATAGAAACTCAATGCCTTCTGGAATGCGTCGTATGCAAGACCATATTCCTGTTCATCCAGATATCTGGTTCCCAAAATCTTGTACCAGACACCTTCCTGCGCCTGGGTCGTAGCCAAATCTGTAGCACGTCTGTCGTATTTGGCTAGGGCATCCTTAAGTTCTTCCTTTGTTGTTGGAGAGGAAACCCCTTCTTCAAGTTTCTGCATTCTTTTGATTGAGTTATATGAATTGCCACATGATATTCCTGAAAGGCTTACCACAAAAAGAGCAAGAACTGTCATTGATGTCTTAAATATTTTTTTCATTTAATCAGATCCTCCTGATGTATCCTGTTTTCTATTATCGGTTTTTTCTGAAGAAATATCCACATGTCCAGGAAAATATCCCGCATGATATTCCTCCAATTTTTCATCCTCGATATGGGTGTATATCTGGGTCGTTGCCAAATCGCTGTGCCCCAGAAGTTCCTGAACAGACCTCAAATCAGCTCCTCCTGCCAAAAGATGGGTCGCAAAGGAATGTCTCAGTGTATGGACTTTCGCTTCCACTCCACTTTTTTTTTCAAGGTCCTGGAAATTTTTCCATATTCCTTTTCTGGAGAGAGGCTGTCCTCGGAAATTAACAAAAACTTCCTGCACCTGCCTTTGTCCTACAATTGAAGGACGAACTTCAAAAAGCCATCTCCTTAACCAAAAGTCCGCAACCTCTCCAAATGGAACAATCCTTTCCTTGTCCCCTTTTCCTCTCACAAGGATTATGTTTTCATCGAAATGCAGATTTGAGACCAAAAGTCCAGATGCCTCGCTGATTCGAAGACCGCAGCTGTAGATAAGTTCAAACAAGGCTCTGTCCCTAATTCCCAGAGGTTTGCTTGTGTCAATGGAATCAAGAAGGGAGTCTATCTGTTCCACGCTCAAAACCTTTGGAAGAATTTTTGACTGCCTAGGTCTGTCCAGTTCCAAAGCATAATTCTCAGTCCAAAGACCGGAGCGCTTAAGATAAAAACCAAAAGCCCTCAAAGCGGAAATATCCTTTGCGACTGTCAAATCAGTGCAGCCATGTTCCCGTCTCCAGATGAGAAAATACAGTAGATTTTGGGTGTCCACATTTTTCAGTTCAATATTCTGCTCGCAGAGCCACTCAATAAATTCTTGACAGCTAAAGCAGTAGGTCTGCGCAGACAATTCCGACCGTCCCTCCACAAGCAGAAGATCGGAATAGAATCCTTGGAGAATAGGTGGCCAATTTGAACCAACGCCTTCGCCCATTAGAATTCGTCTGACAAGCTGATGGTTCGACTACGTGCTCGCTTCTGTCTTAGATAGGCCGGCATATCTCGGTCAGACATATCAACTTCTGGCTGAGCCTGGAAAGAACTTTGTCTTCTTGTGTTGTCAACCGCCTGCTTCATTTTTTCGCTCAAAGATGATTGAGACTTGGTTGCGTTTCCGAATCCCGGTCCAAGATTGAACTGGGTATACAAATCATCATCCTGAGAATCTTCGTCTTCATAGGCCACCTGTGGATTTACAGGAATATTGCTTGGCCTTGAATATTGAGGCTGAACTTCAACCGGCTTTACAGTCTGAACAGTTTTTCCTGCATAGATAGCATCAAAATCTTCACTGGAAACCACATCGCTGGAGTTTTCCTGAGAATCTTCCAACGTGGCCACATCTTCTTTGCTGTTGAATCCTGTGGCGATAACGGTAACTGAAATCTTGTCCTCCATGCCTGGATCCAAAACCTGACCCCAAAAAAGTTTGAGCCTTTTGTTCGCAGACGAGGAGATGGTCTTGATGATTTCTTCAACTTCCACCATGGCAACATTTTCAGAGCCTGTGATGTTTACAAGAATATTTGTGGCACCGTCTATGCTGCGGTTGTTGAGCATAGGATTGTCTATTGCTTTTGTGGCAGCTTCGACTGCTCTATTTTCACCGCCGGCGATACCTACACCAAGGATAGCTTCTCCCTGGTCTTTCATGACGGTCTTCATATCGGCAAAGTCACAGTTGACTTCACCTGGCTTTGTAATGATTTCGGTAATCCCCATGACACCCTGGCAAAGTACATCATCCGCAAGCTTGAAGGACTGCTTGATATTGAGTTTTCTGTCTGTGCCGACGATCTTCATAATCTGCTGGTTGGGAATAACAATAAGGCTGTCCACATGCTTTCTAAGTTTCTCGATTCCAGCCATGGCATATTCTGTTCTGATGGCGGCCTCAAATTCAAAAGGCGTGGTTACGACTGCCAAAGTAAGCGCACCATGTTCCTTCGCAATACGTGCCACAACAGGAGCAGAACCAGTTCCTGTACCGCCACCCATTCCGG
>JAZUEV010000302.1:0-3392 GCA_045640345.1 Treponema sp. | reverse complement strand
AGCAAGATTGAACCAGATGGAATCACGTCAACAGATGTGGCATCTGTCTTGGTTCCAAGCTTCATCAGGGATCCGCTACCGAACTGTTTTTCTATCTGAAGGCGAACTGTCTCTAGCGCCTTGTTTTTTTCCGACAAACTTGACGGAGTCGTTTCTTCAACACCTTTTGCCATTGTTTTTCCTCCAAAAAAAATCTGGAACGGATGTAAAGTTGATGTCTTTATAAAAACGGAAACATTTTCAACTTGCGAACATCCTGTCCCCTATATATATATGTGCAATGAAAATCAATTTTCTGCTCAAATTTGCACTTTTTTTTATAATTTTTTTAATTTTTTTTTATAACTTTCTGTTTTTCGAGCAAAATTCCTTGAATCCATAAAATTTTTGACCAAAAGTTTCGTCAAAATCAAACTTCCATAGACCAAAGATACGGGCATCCCTAAAATTTGCAATTCTAAGAGACTACCATATTTTTTATGCCAAAAATTTGCATCCCCCAAAAACGGCAGACCCAAAACAGACTTCCACTCCTCCTACTCAAATTTTCCTTTGACAGGTTGATAGATTGCCCTGCCGTCCAAATAAATCTTACCTGCTTTTTCGCTTACGACTCCAAGAATTCTAATCGGCCGCTCAGGATTTACAGGACTTCTTCTTTCAGGCTTAAAAACAACAGGCACAGTCCCCTTGTGGTGAATCAAATCCTCATAGCCTATCATCAGATCACATTGCCAGGAACCGTCACTGTTTTCAACTGGATTGGCTATCCTGCCTTGCCAAGCGACAAAACATCCGCCATAGAGAACCCTGTTGTCGGAAACAGTCTCGTATGAATAATTGTCCACATCAGGAAGAGTGTCGAATGTCAAATCGGAAAGCTGTCCCAATAGAAGAGAAGCTTTCACTTTTATAGAAGGAACCGCATTGCTGTTGAGGATCCTATTTATCTCCACATGGGCAGCATTGTCTCGTCCTTCCTGAAAATAATTGACGGCATTTCCATAGCTGAGCTCGCTTGTATCATTGTCCAGATAGAAATGGACAGTGTTGGAGGATATCTCATCGGTAATGGAATTCTTTTTTTCACCGGTGCTGAGTTCAAGATTGCTTAAATCTGCACGTTTACCATTGTAGTGGACTTTTTCCCTTGGCCAAATTATGGACACGAAGACGACCAGAAGAACCAAGAGCATGCCAGCGAAAAAACAGTCCCGAATGACATCAGGATTTGTACCAAGCTGGGGATAGAACCGCTTTATGCCTCCGTTGGAAACAAGACGCTGGACAACCATATAGTCCTTGCCCTTCGTTCGAATAAACTCCAACGCTTCCTTGGCGACTTTGTTTTCTGGGTCAACCTCAAGAACATCCAGATAATACTGAAGAGCGTTTGCATTGTTTCCGTGTCTCAAAAAAAGAGCCGCCTGTCCCAAAAGAAGTTCGGAACTGTTGGCATGGATACCTCTGGCGGATTCATAATACTTTGCGGCGCTCACCTCGTCGTCCAAATAGAGAGAACAGGTCCCCAATGCAAGATAGTATTCAAAGCTACCCTTGTAGTTAAAGGAATTCCCCTCCAAAAGCCTTGCCGCAGTGCCAAACTTTCGTCTTTTCATGAGATTTCTTGCTTGCTCCAGTAGGCTCCGTCTCATCTGTCCAATCCGCTCCGTTATTTTTATTGGAATTCCTAAAACCACGGTCCCAGGAAAGTCCTTCTATTTTGGTGGTGTTCCTAGAAACTTCAGTTCTTGGAAACTCCCATGCTGTTTAATTTCTTATTTAAACGATTTAGTTTTGATTCGTCAAGCCCCAATTTTTTATCTTTAGCCAAATTCACAAGCTCCAGCATAAAATCAAGGTCCTCTTCGGTGAAATCAGTTTTTGAAGACTTCAGGAGACTGTCGTAGGATTCCTTGAGACTAAGATATTCCTCGCCTGTGGTCTTGAGAAGATACAAAAGTTTTCGTTCCCTGTCACCACGGGCAATCTCTTCCAGCCTAAGGCTTGAATCAACAGACCTGTAATCCTCTGGATACTCCGCGACTATCATGGAATAAATATTTTCAGCGGAGGCGAAATCACATTCATCGTAAAAACATTCCGCAAGCCAAAAAAGTGCTGTCACATACAAAGGGCTGTCACGATTCTCCATGCAGAAATTGGTCAATATTCCAGACGCCTCTCCATTTTTTCCAAGAAGATGAAGGACTCTTCCTTTTTGATACAGAAGACTTTGTTTCATCTCGCTGCCAGGAAAAAGTCTTTCGAAAGTATTGCAGTCATTTATGGCCGATTCATAATATCCCGCCATTATCTGGCTCATTATCATCATGTACCACACATTGTCAGTATTCCCCTGACCAGAGGACACAGACTGCTTAAGGAGCAAGGCCGCGTTCGCCCAATCCTGGTTTCTATAAGCCTCCAATCCCATTACAAGCGAATCGACTGTAGTTTCAGAGGATTTCACGGCTGACACATTCTGAGCAAAGGCACCAGCGGCAAGAACCAAAGCCAAGCAGAAAGAGATCAATCTTCTTCTATTGAACAATTTTAGACATTCCATCCCAAGGTCCCCCGGAAAAATGATGATCCAGAAACCACCACATCCGTCCCGGCATCAATCACGGAAAGCAAAGTTTCTGCATTGATTCCACCGTCAACGGATATAAGGAATTTATAGTCCCCGGTCTTCTTAATATCGGCAAGGGCTCGGACTTTTTCCACTGTGTAGGGAATCAATTTCTGACCGCCCCATCCAGGGTTTACAGTCATAACAAGGACCATGTCCACCAACGGCAAAAGATGTTCAATGGAGCACAAGGGAGTTGCAGGACAAATGGCGATTCCTGCCTTCTTGCCAGCTTTTTTTATCATCTGCACGCACAAGTCAGCATGGTTTGTCGCCTCGATGTGAAAAGTCACCCAGTCCGCTCCAGAATCAATATAGGACTGTATCGAGGTCTCCGGTTTTTCAATCATCAGATGGACATCGAAAGGAAGGTCCGTACATTTCCTGATGGACGATATGACGGCCTGCCCATAGGTGACCTGCGGTACAAAATGTCCGTCCATTACATCGATGTGGACCAAACTGCCGCCGTTGTTTTCAACAAACTTCAAATCCTCGCCAAGTTTTGAAAAATCAGCGGAAAGGATGGATGGGGAAAGTAATGCTTTATTCATGGACAACATAATAGAAGATTTTTTCAAATCTGTAAACATTTTTATGGGGCAAAAAATTTAAATAATTATTCGTAAGGGAGTTTGTCCAGGGAATTCGTAAGGGATTTTGTCCATTATAATTAAGAGGTGAGATACTTGGCAAAAAAACGACTAGAAATTATGAAGGATGTGGTGGCAGGAAAAATCAGCGTCCCGACCGCGGC
>JAZUEV010000301.1:0-3215 GCA_045640345.1 Treponema sp. | reverse complement strand
GTTTATCTTTTGTGGTTGAGATCTCTCCACTACACTTCGTTACGGTCGAGATGACGCACCCCCAACAAGTGTCGTTGAATTAAAAATCGATCCCTCCAAAATCAACAGTCCCGTAAACAAGTGCCGTAAATTAAAAATCGGTCCCTCCAAGATTAACAGTCCCCCAACAAGTGTCGCTGAATTAAAAATCGGTCCTTCCAAATTTAACCGACCCACCAAAAAGTGTCGTAAATTAAAAATCGGTCCTTCCAAAAATCAACCGTCTCACCTATGTGTGTCGTAAATTATAAATCGGTTTTTCCAAAATCAACAGTCCTACCAACAAGTGTCGTAAATTATAAATCGGTCCTTCCAAAAATCAACCGTCCCCCAACAAGTGTCGTTGAATTAAAAATCGGTTTTTCCAAATTTAACCGACCACCTATGTGTGTAGTAAATTATAAATCGGTCCTTCCAAATTTAACCGTTCCACCTATGTGTGTCGTAAATTATAAATCGGTTCTTCCAAAATCAACAGTCCCCCAACAAGTGTCGTTGAATTAAAAATCAGTTTTTCCAAATTTAACCGACCACCTATGTGTGTCTGAAAATTTTTTATCGGTCCTTCAAAAGTTAACAGTCCACTTACAAGTGTCGTTAAATTAAAAATCGATCCCTTCAAAATCAACAGTCCCGTAAACAAGTGTCGTAAATTATAAATCGGTTTCTCCAAAATCAACAGTCCTACCAACAAGTGTCATAAATTAAAAATCGGTCCTTCCAAATTTAACCGTCCCACCTATGTGTGTCGTAAATTAAAAATCGGTCCCTCCAAAATCAACAGTCCTACCAACAAGTGTCGTAAATTATAAATCGGTTCTTCCAAAAATCAACAGTCCCCCAACAAGTGTCGTTGAATTAAAAATCGGTTTTAAAAAAAAACAACAGTCCGTGGTGGTTGAGCTTGTCGAAACTACCACATGGATAATGGTTATTGCATCGGTTGTTATTGATAGCCCGAATCAAATTCAGGATGACGGATGGACTGAACAGACCGTAGCAAAAGCAGTTTGATTTCGGCAAGCTCAACCGATGCAGCAATAAAAAATCAACCGACGCAACGAGACAAAATCAAGTCGTAAAATTTAGGATGACAGATTTTTTAAGACCGTCATGCTGAATTTATTTCAGCATCTCAAGAATCATCGGTCTAAAAAAAAATCAACAGTCCGTGGTGGTTGAGCCAGTCGAAACTACCACCTGAACAACAGATTACCGACTGTTGATTTTGCCTTTGTCATTTTACACGCGCACCAACTCCAACTTGTTTTTTTCATACCATTTTCCAAAGACTGTTTTACTTTCTCCTGACAATCTTTCGTTATGGAATCCCTTTGCCTGAAATATTGAATTGTCTCTGATTTCAATACAGATTTTTGGCACTCCATCTTTTTCTACGTAGACAATTGTGCAAGAATTTTTTTCAATTCTATGAGCATAGGTAGCGACACAGTTATGCATCTGGCTACCAATTTTCTTTAATGTCATACTGTCAACTGGCAATCTAAAAACGAATCCATCAATTTTCATTTGCAATCTTTTTTGTGAAAGCCTATAATTGAACCTGACATTTTCTCTCATACGTGCGCTGGAAATTTTTGAAAGAACATCGTGATTATATTCTGTGAACCCATCATCCATGATATCCTTTTTTATTTCATCAGAAACGTCGGTCCAATTTTGATTCAACATTTGCAGGCAGTCTTCAACATAATAATTTTTTTTCTTAGTAAAAATGTTGAGCAGTTTGATTTCATTTTTTTCCCGAAGAACAAATTGAGCAAACCTTACAAACTTGTCATTTGAATTAACAATCTGTCGGACCAAATCTTTTGACTCAAGAAATCTGTTGATAATATTTTTATCTTTCAGTCCGGAATCGCAAAGATATTTGTATGCCAAAAGTGATTGCGGATTGTTGGAAAAAAAATTTCTGATGCTGCTGTAGCTTTGGATATTTATCATGCGACAGAATTCATTGAAACAGTCGCTGCGATTTCTATCCAAAAAAACTCCGTTTGTAAAATCCAATGCAGAATTTGAATCGGCAACGGTAAAGAGATTTGGTTCAAAAGGAAATTTTACAACAGCTTTCAGAAAATCAAAACCAGTGAAAAAAATATCTTCCGACAATTTTCTGTTTGCCCAAGCGTTTCTCATGGCAAGGACTTTTTCTTTTACGAACGAAAAGATTTCAGGAGGAATAAAATTTTCATCGAATTTTTCATCACCCATATAAACATGAAAATCAGACAGATTGTAGAAACAACCGTTTTCAAAAGAAAATCGAATGCAACGTTTTTGATTTTCAAATTGATATTCACCTCCAATTCCAAAACACAGTTCAAAATCGAAAATCATTTTTGTCCAATTCAGACACAATTTCGCTCCATAATAATTTTTCAAAACATTGGTGGAATCATACCTAAATTTTTCTGTTTCTGTGGCAATTTTTTTCGCGCATTTTTTATCGTAATCGTCTTCAAATTCGCACAAAGTTTTTGAAAGAATGTGGTACCTGGGAAGCACCTTTTTTTCACCCCAGATAATTTTTCCATCTTCGATTCCATCCTTTTTTAAAGGCTTGCGACTAGGGATTTCAACCACGTATCCATTAACTTTTACACCGTTGATTCCTTCAACAAAATCTTCGCCATAGGATTTAATATTAAACTCTCTTTCGTTATGAGGCACCTTCAATTTTTTTGCAGTCGAATCCCGGACAACAAAACGGACAAATTTTTCGTTGGAGAAAACATTGAACTTGTGGGAATTCATTTTCCTGTAGAAATAAAATTCCTGAACAACATCGCCATCGTTTTTAAACTCAGGTAACACAAATGGTTCATCACAAATTTCTTCTGGAATTTCTTCTTCAACAAAATCATTCAATTTTTTATTCGCAGAAATTTCATTTGCATTCACAACGGATTTCTTCTTATTAAAAAAATCAAAAAATCCCATACAGTCCTCCTGAAAATCAATAGGGCATCTCTAAAAATTGCAACTTCTGATGATGACTTTAATAATTACAGCCTAGTACATCGTTTTTAAAATAACCTACAGAATGATTGTCTCGTCCATTTTATAAGTCCAGTTTGGAACTACGGGATTTTTATTTACCTCGGCTATATATTTTGTGATCCGCTCGACAAGTTCTTCTTTTGTTTTTACAC
>JAZUEV010000300.1:0-6778 GCA_045640345.1 Treponema sp. | reverse complement strand
TGATGATTCGGAACTGGATGATGCCAAGGGACATTTGTGTGGCGAAGAAATAATGGGGGAATGTGATATGGAATATGTCATGCGACGTCTTCAGAAATTCCATAGCCTGGGTCTTCCTTTTTATGAGACATCCGATATTTTGGCATCTATACGAAGAGTACAAAAAAATGATATTATGGAACTGCTGGAAGAAATATTCAAGCTGGAATCGAAAGCGGTTTTGGTCTACGGAAAAAAGAAACCTTCTTCCATAAAATAAGGACATGATTATGAATGGAAATGTAAGAATAAGATGTGTGACAAAAGATGGTGCTGTTCTTCCTTGCTACAAAACAAGTGGAGCCGCCGGGGCTGATGTTTGTGCTTTCGTGGAAAATCCTTTGGTCGTGAATCCTGGAAAATGTTCGTTGATTCCAACTGGACTTTTTTTTGAAATCCCCGAAGGATATGAAATCCAGGTTAGACCAAGAAGTGGACTTGCATTTAAAAATTCCGTCACCGTCATCAACACTCCAGGCACGATAGACAGCGACTATCGTGGTGAGCTTGGCGTTCTTTTGATTAACCATGGTGACAAGGATTTTGTCGTGAACAATGGCGACAGGATTGCGCAGATAATTGTTGCTCCCGTGGTTCAGGGGATTTTTGAAAAGGTAGATTCCATATCGGAAACTGACAGAGGTTCTGGAGGATTTGGAAGTACCGGGGTAAAATCAAACTAGCATGGGAAAAATCAATTTACAAAAAAAATCTGGTAAAAATTTTCTCAAAAATATTTTCGCAAGGGAAGAGGTGAAAAATCATGTGCTCATAAGATATCTGGCGCGGGAGCTTTTCATGTATTTTTTTATATGCTTCCTGTTTTTCTTTGTCATCTTTTTTGTGAACCAGATTCTGCTTCTTGCCGAGACCATCCTCAAGCAGAGGGTGCCGGTTGGGTCTGTTGTGAAATTGATTGTCTATTGTCTTCCATCCATTGTCGCCCAGTCAGCTCCCTTCGCAACACTTTTAGGGTTCTTGATGTGCATCGGTAGAATGGTGACTGACAACGAGATTCTTATCCTCAGGGCCAGTGGACAAAGATATGCCATCATATTGATTCCCGTTTTGATAATGGGGTTGTTGATTTCCCTTTTCAGTTTCGTGATGAACGACTATTTTCTTCCGTTGGGGACTTTGAAATACAACCGCATGAGGACCCAGATAATACAGTCCGACCCTGCAGTCCAGATTGAAGCCAACAGTGTCAAGCGTATGAGCGGTACGGCCTTGGTTATTGGAGATGCCTTGGACAATAAGGTGGACGACCTGGTCATATTTGACAAATCCGGAAGCGAAGAAAAAATCATCGTTGCAAAAGAAAGTTCGGTAGAAAAATCCAAGTCACCAGGACTCTTGATGGAGCTGTTGATGGACAAACCCACAGTCATGATGTTCAAGACCAACAGCAAAAAATCCTATGACATCATCAAAGCCGATTCAATGCAGCTGAATATGTTTGAATCATCGATCTCCAGTTCAAACTATGTGTCTCCAAGGGAAATGACATCCTACGATTTGGGCAAGACCATACAGAACTTGATTGAGGAAGACGCCATATCCAAAAGACAGTTGAACAACTACAAGCTGGAGTACCACAAAAAATTTTCCATCCCCTTTGGTTCAATCTTTTTTGCCATACTTGCTTTTCCGTTGGCATTGCTTTTTGGAAAAAGAAACGGACTTACATTGGGATTCATATTTGGAATCATCATTTCCGTCGCCTATTGGGCCATGACAATCATGGGACAGCTTTTTGGACTACGCGGCGGATACAACGGATTCTGGATGGTGTGGAGTCCTAATTTCATAATTGGAATCGTGGGAATATTTTTGTATATCAGGCTGAAAAGAAAATGACGCTCATAAAATATATGCTAAAAAAATTCATCGGAATTTTTCTTGGATCCTTGTTTTTTTTCGTCCTCATACTTTGCTTGACCGACCTGCTGATGAATCTGTGGAACTATATTTCAAAGGGTGTAAGCCTTGCCGTTGTGGGTAAAATCCTTTTGTACTATATTCCAAAGACGGTCTGGTACGCTGTTCCAATCGCCACACTTTTTTCAACTTCATATATGCTCAGCGACCTTTATGCACAGAACGAACTGGTAGCGATTTTTGCATCCGGAGTGTCCCTCCTAAAGTTCACTGTCCCTCTTTTGATTTTTGGATTCCTTGCCAGCTTTGGACTTTTTTTGTTTGAGGACAATGTGGTTGTCCAGACCTACGCAAAGAAAAATGAGCTGCAGAACAGGGCGCTAAATGTTTCCCATTCATTGAACAACGAAGATGTTGTGGTCATGTCCGACAGGGGAAAAATCATCTACAAGGCCAGCTACTATGACGATGAACTGAAACGGCTTTACGGTCTTTATGTGGTATTCCGTGACGACGATAAAAATTTCCAATGCCTGATCAGAAGCGAAGGGGCGACCTTTGAGGATGGTCTATGGAAACTTACCGACGGTGATATGTTTGTTTTCGAGGACGACGTTTTTGTCAGGAAAGTGGTGGATGAAAAATATTTGTCGCTCCTGAATGAAACACCGGATACTTTCCAGAACAACAGAATGAATGTGGAGGAGGTAAGCACAAGAGACTCAAGGCTTTATATCGAACATTTGGACAGGGCAGGACTTCCAAGTTCCGAGGCAAAATCCCAGTACTATAAGAAATTTGCCTTTCCCTTTGTTGTTTTCATCGTTGTGTTTTTGGCCATCGGTTTAAGCGGAAAGACCAGGAAAAATGTTTTGATCGTAAGTCTTGCTTTGTGCATCGGAGCCACCGTCGTTTTCTATATCATGCAGATGGTGACCATGCTTATGGCGAAATTCGAAGTGATAGGACCTCTTATGGGGGCCTGGTTTCCTGTCGTGTTTTTTGTTTTTGCCAGCATAATATTGTTGAGGTTTGCGAGAACCTAAAAATATCCAGAACGAAAAAAAATAGGGGACTCCTGAAAATTGCAGTTTCTAGAGATGTCCAATAATTTTTAGGGGTTTCCCCATAAGGTGATAATATGATAAAGAATTTTTTTGAAGTGAATCATGAGTGCAAAAACTCAAAGGCAAGGACCGGTGTCATTCATCTGCCCCACGGAGATGTCCAGACTCCTGTGTTTATGCCGGTTGGAACAAAGGGGACCGTCAAGGCTGTGTCAAAGGACGACCTTGAGGAAATAGGTTTTGAGATTATCCTTGCAAACACGTACCACATGTACCTTAGGCCTGGCGAGAAATTGGTTAACGAGGCAGGTGGATTGCATGGATTCACAAGATGGAACAGGAATTTTTTGACGGACTCTGGTGGATTCCAGGTTTTTTCACTTTCATCCCTGAGAAAAATTGATGACAACGGTGTCACGTTCCGAAGCGACATCGATGGTTCCAAGCACTATTTTACTCCCGAAAAGGTTGTGCAGATTCAGACCCAGCTCAACAGCGATATACAGATGCAGCTGGACGTTTGCACAGGATTTGGTGTTTCTAGGAAGGAAGCGGAAAAGGCTTTGAAAATAACTTCCGATTGGACAAATCGCGCCATGGCTGAATGGAAAAAACAGAGGGACAGTGGCTATCAGGGATATCTTTTTCCAATCATCCAGGGAAACTTTTTTGATGACCTTAGAAAAAAGAGCGCGGAATTTGTAATGTCCATGGACACTCCAGGTTTTGCCATAGGTGGATTAAGCGTTGGAGAACCTGCCGATGTCTACAAGGAAAAACTTTCCTACACCATGGAATTTGTCAACAGGGAAAAAGTCTGCTATGTCATGGGGATCGGTACCCCTGAATATATTTTTGATGCAGTGGAAAACGGTGTTGATATGTTCGACTGTGTCCTTCCAACCAGGGTCGCCCGCCACGGTCTTTATTTTACCCACCACGGTATGCTTTCCATCAAGCAGAAAAGATTTGAAAGTGATTTTGGACCTATTGACAGTCAGTGCAACTGCAAGGTGTGCAGGAATTATTCAAGGGCGTATCTTAGGCATATCTTCCGTGAACAGGAGATTCTTTCATCCATGCTCGCCAGTTACCATAATCTTTATTTCCTTAACCAGATGCTTTTGGATATCAGGAAGTCAATAAACGAGGACAATTTTCCGATTTTTAAAGAAGAATTTCTGAAACAATTCAAATCCAACGATGTTTAGTTTTTGGAAAGTAATTCAAGTTATGGACAAAGGATGCCCTTGATTTCCTTGTGCTTGGATTTTCCTAATTTTTTGGGGGAAAAATGAAACGCTTAATTTTTGTTTGCTCCATGCTTTTGACTTCTGTCAATATTTTTGCTCAGTCAGATATTGAAGACATTGGTGCTGAATCGGTTATTGAATCGAAGGATATATCCATCTCTTCCTATGTGAAAAAGGAAAAGGTTTGGCCAAACGCAAAAAGACCAAAGCAGGTAACCGCTGAACAGATTGCCTCTTCCATTGATAAAAATCCTTTGAATGTGGGTGAAACTTATGAAGAGGAAACAAGGGATGTCTTTGAATATGGCATGACAGAAGAAATCTCGGCTCTTTTGGACAAGCTCACCACGAACGAGGATTACAGGTTCATGGACGAGGCTTACGATTTGTTCCAGGACACAAAAAGTCCAAAGATTCGTGAAAAGATTTTGGCATATTTTTCCATGACAAAAGATCCATGCTTGGAAGATTTTGCTGTGGAGACATTGAACGATCCTTATGAACAAAGACGGGATACAATTGTGGCAAGCTTTAAATATGTGTCCGCCGTAAAATCAAAGGATGCCATCGGTGGAGTGGTGGAGCTTTTGGAAAAGGATGACATGGGATATTTTAACGAAGCCCTTGAATGTCTTGGTGAAATCGGTGGCACGGAGGAAGCAGTCTATCTTTCTGGATATATAAACAATGACGATCTGACGGTCGCCCAGAGACAGTCGTTGATCAAGGTGCTGGGTAAGATTCACGCCATTGAAACATGGGACACACTTGCCGAACTTGCCCAGGATGAAGACCAGGATGTCTATGTCAGATCCTATGCGGCGGAAGCAATCGGTTCCATGGGAAAAAAAGAGGCCATCGACATTTTGGTGGACCTTTTTGAGGATGACAATCCAAAGCTCCGTGAATTTGTTGTAAGGGGTCTTTCGAATTTCAATGACTCCATCGTCCATACTGTTGTGAAGCAGGCTCTCAAGGATGATGTCTGGAGAGTCCGAATGGAGGCGATCGAGGTTATCGATAAGCAGAATCTTTCATCCATGTCCAAGGATTTGATTTACCACTGCAAGCATAAGGAAGAAAATGTGGTCAAAGAAAGAATCTACAAGGTATTGGCAAAGTTGAACACCAGCGATGGAAATGAATATCTTGTGTCGGTGGTGAAAGATAAAAAGGCTGGGGACGGTGTTCGTTCAAAAGTTGCGGCGGCTTTGCTAGAAAATAACCATGCGGGAGTTCAGGAAATCGTTGAACTTGCACTGGAGACCCTCAAGGATGACAAGCAGAAGAATTTGAGGTATGCTTTGGGAAAGGAGTTTGCGAAATACAATAGACCAGAGTTTGGGGATGTGTGCCTCAAGTTCATCGAGCACAAGGATGTGGCAACCCAGGGTACAGGTCTTGATATTTATGCCCGCGGAAAATACTCCCAAGCATCTAAAGCTGTTCAGGATTTGGCAGCGTTGGCAGAAGATAGCGATGATGGAAAGAAACGTGCTAACAATGTAAACGCCCAGAAAGCAAAAAAAATTCTTGGTCAGTAAGCGGAAAACTTAGGTCGTTTTAAAACCACCTGAGATAGTGATTCACGCCGATAGGGTACATGCTCCGACTCTTTGTGTCGAAAAAAAGTAAATGAACCCTCAAGCGCGATACCTTATGAGATTCATTCATTCATTGATTCAAAAGGGACATTTCCTGGGAATGTTTTTCTAGGTTGTGTCCTTTTTTTTTGCAGCGGAAAATTCAGTGCGCAAAAATCTTTTGTGTTGCGTCCAGACATAAAAAAAGCACCTAAGTCATAAACTTAAGTGCCTTGAGCCGCCACAGGGACTCGAACCTTGGACCCCGAGATTACAAATCACGTGCTCTACCAACTGAGCTATAGCGGCGTTTGATGATTTAATATTACAGGATTGTTTGTTTTTTGTCAATGACTTTTGCCAAAATTCCTATAATTTTTTTATTTTTTTTGACTTTTTTGAACCTTGGTTCACGCCGATGGAGTACATACCCAAATACTTGTGTCGGAGAACATTCATTGGGGATGCACTATTTTTCGTCCTCAAAATCTTCATCATCTTCATCGTAGAAAAGCCCAAGAAGTTCGTCCAGTCTGTCGTATTCCTTCAAATCCTTTTGTTCCTTTTCCGGGTCGCTGGAGATAATGAAACCTTCCTCATAGTCGCAAAGATATTCATAGACAGCCTCAATGGTTTCTTCATCCATCTCGCCTAGATCATTGATGGTCTTGAGATTTTCGCAGAGGTCTTCCAAATCTTCTATGCAGTAAACATAATCTTCCTTGATTTCGTTCCATGCCTTGCCTTTGTAGTCTTTGATATGCTCCAGGGATTCTGCATATATCTTTGACATTTTCTTGAGGACGCTTATGAAAAGCTGGTCCATTTCTTTTTCGGTCATATTAACCTCCGGGATGGGCATAAAAAAAAGTCCCAGAAAACTGAGACTTTCGTAAAAGTCGGGATGACTGGATTCGAACCAGCGACCCTCTGGTCCCAAACCAGATGCGCTACC
>JAZUEV010000299.1:0-2291 GCA_045640345.1 Treponema sp. | reverse complement strand
ACAGGACGCCCCTATTTTTTATAATTTACAGATTATGCTTTTTCACCGGACCCAAAAAAATTTCGTCAACTTCAAAAAATAATTTTATAAGCATTCCGTCGGCATCGTATTTTAAAGCCCTGAAATTTAAAGAACTTAAATCAGGCATCTATGGAAAATATTTTTTAAGATGCCCTTATCTGCTGTCACCGAAAAATAACCAATCGTTCGTCAGCGGCATTTATATGTTGTGGATCCTAAATTGTGTTCAAGCATCAGTAGTGGAGTCCCAAACCAATAAAGATTTCATATTTCTTTTTGCTTTGGTCTCTCCAGCTTGTATCAACCACATCTTTTAGTAGGGTTCTTGCCAAATCAAATCCAACGCTGCCTCTTACCACATAGTTTCTGAATCTGGTAGGAAAAATCAGAACCTCAAGACCTGCGTCGTAGTATCCATCCTTCAAACTGAAAGTCCTTCCA
This sequence comes from Treponema sp., assembly GCA_045640345.1. Lineage (GTDB taxonomy): Bacteria > Spirochaetota > Spirochaetia > Treponematales > Treponemataceae > Treponema_D. The sequence goes on along the minus strand of JAZUEV010000299.1, from coordinate 1,829 downwards.
GTTTTATTGTTGTGGGTGAGAGCCATATCAAAGAACGGTGAAACCTGCATTTCGAAGTTCAATGCGCCAAAGAGTTTTCTTGGAAATTTTAAGAATTTTTGTGCCTTTTCCGATTTTTCGTCATAAGGTCCCCAAAGGGCAGCCGCCCAGCCAAGCCAGTCTGTGGTTACGACATGGATTGGAATGTCAAGATTCAAGGACAAGGCCATATCCGAATAAAGAGCTGACTGCTCGTCCAATGTACCTCTCAGGCGACTTCCTATCCTGTTTTGGCTTGAATTTGTTACGCCGTATGCATAAAGTCTGGTGTTTATGCCGACATATTTGAGGGACTTAAAAAATTCAGCGGAGAACGCGATGAAGGGAATGATATTTTCCGTGGCGAAGTTGTAAGAAATATTATGTTCTGCTGAAAAAGAATATCCATCTCTAAAATTTCCATGCCAATTTACGGCATACATGGAAAGGTTCTGGGAGATATCGATGACGGGTCCCACCAGGTTTGAATGTTTTATTCCATTTAAATCCCAGTTGTAGTTGACTGATATGGAAGGCGTGTATCTAAGTGGAATGATATCTCCAATATATCCCAGGGTCAAGGGAAGGTAGAGACCTGCTGCTTCTGTAAAAAACAGTTCATCTCCTGCAGCCTGATAGTCGTTTTCCCTTTTTATGGATTGGATCACCCTTGCCTGAAGCATGTTTGACCCGAAAGGAATGCCCATCGTGATTCCCGTTGAATAAGAAAACTCCGGCACATCCCCAATCATCCATGAGAAACCAAAATCATTGCTCCAGTTGTTCTGCGTTATTCCGATGGAAAATGGATACACGTAATCAAAATTCACGCCCAATGTCACTTTTGAAAAATCCGTAGGGTCGCTGGATGTTCCGAACTCGCTGTTCAAGTCAAAATTCAAGGTGTTCATGAAGCCCAGAAAGTTTGAATCCTTCATTTTGATCTTAAGCTCCGCACCGCTGTTGGAACTGTAGTTTGGTTTCGGGAAAATCAAAAAATTTTTCGAATCGCTGACTGTGATCACATAGTCAACCAAAACGATTCCATCTTCATTGGCTGGATTTTCGGTAGCTTCTTTCGTGATTTCATCGAAAAGTCTTTTATTGTTCAGCTGCTGTATAATATTGTCAGAATACTTTTCCAATTCCTCGCGACTGTCAAAGAGTTTGTCGGTGCTGATTTCCACCGAACGTTTCAATGCTGAAACCTTTGTGATTCCCGTCGGATTGTATTTTATCTCCCCGATCTTGTATTTGTAGCCGTTCGGATCTTGCTGCTCATTTTGATGGATGTTTTCTTCTATTATGTAGTCCAATTCTTCATCGTAGTTACCTTTTTCAGCATTGGTATTGTCCAAGGAAAATGCGAGGGTTCCGAGAAAAAAAACAATGGACACACAAATCATCTTGGTATTTTTTTTCAATTAGACAGCTCCTTTTTCTAGCAGTACTACCCAAATAGTTTTAACAATTATCCAAAGATCAAGCCAGACGGACCAGTTCTGAACATAATAGGTGTCCAAGGTTATTCTTTCTTCGTAGCTGGTGTCGCTTCGACCGGAAATCTGCCACATTCCGCTTAATCCTGGTTTAACGGTCAATATATAGTCCGCTGATGCTCCGTATTTTGAAATCTCATCCTCAGTCACAGGACGTGGACCGACAAATGACATCTCACCCATAAAGATGTTCAATAGCTGAGGAAGTTCATCGAGGCTTGTTTTTCTAAGAAATTTTCCAATCCTGGTCACCCTTGGGTCGTTTGTGAATTTTCTATTTTCTTCCCATTCCTTTGCCATATCAGGATTGTT
>JAZUEV010000298.1:0-4394 GCA_045640345.1 Treponema sp. | reverse complement strand
CTTACCCTGCCTTTTCACCCTTACCAATTTCTTGGCGGGTATTTTCTGTAGCACTTTCTGTCGGAAAAAGAGTTATGCCAGTTCTGGAAACCCAATCTAGGCAACTTTCCATTTCCGCCCGGTTATTATCCGGCATCTTTTCCGGTGGAGCCCGGACTTTCCCTCAGAATGTCCAACTATCATCAGCAGGACATTCCGCGACCAAGTATCCTTAAAAAATTCAATTAATCGAAGTTGCGAGAATCTTCATCTCTTTCTTCATCGGACATATCATAGGAGTCTGAACCTTCCTCTGATTCATCGTCGTCAGCAAGAGACCCAGCTTCCTCGGTTGGAATAAAGTTCTCCTCATCTTCGCCAGATTCTTCATAATAAAGAACACGGCTACAATATGGACAGAAGAAAATTGATCCATCATCCGAGTCTTTGCTATGGTGAACATTGTTTGCGAACTGAGCTGGAAGAATCATGTTACATCCAGTACAGACGCTTCCACGGACAGCAACGATTCCCTTTGCATTTCTTTTTATGATTCTCTGGAACTTTGATATAACTTCCTGGTCATCTATCAAGGAAGTAAGTTCCTTTTCCTGCTGAACCAAATCATCAAGAAGCTTTTTCTTGCTTTCCATATCGGAATTCAACTTCTCAGAAGATTCATTATATTCGCTTTCGGTCAAGTTGATATTGGCTTCATCGTTGGACAGGTCTTCCTGCATGGCATCAAGAATCTTTTCCTCCTTCTGGAGTTCCCTTCTGATGCTGGCTTCCTTTTCCTTTGATTCGTTGATAAGCTTGTCAAGGATTTCATACTCACGATGAGTCGTGGTGGCATCCATGTTTTTTTCATTGGCTTCACGTTCTTTGTCAGCAGCTTCCAATTCAGCCTTCAAACCATCGACCTTTGCCTTCTGATTATCATATTCTTCGTTCTTGCCGATGAATTCTCGTTTGAGAGTATCCAACTGCTCTTTATAGTTGTCAAGATCTTTTGGAAGAGTCTCAATCTCGTTTTCCACTGAATACTTCAAGTTAAGAACTTCCTGCAACTTTTCCAAGTTTTCTTTTATTGATGACATCTGCATTGTTTTTGACTCCGCTTTTTTTGTTTTCCTTCCAGCAAAAAGATATAACCAGCAGGAAATACTATCTTACTGATTATATCCTATTTTGAAAAAATTGTCTATAGTTTCGCCCCACCAATCAGTCCATATAGTCCCTAAGGTTGGAGGCTCGGCGAGGATGTCTAAGTCTCCTGAGAGCTTTTGCTTCAATCTGTCGGATTCTTTCCCTCGTCACATTGAAGTAAAGACCGACTTCCTCCAAGGTCAAAGAATATCCGTCATCCAAACCGAAGCGCATCTTCAGGACTTCCTGCTCACGAGGAGGCAAAGTGGAAAGAACATCCCTCAACTGCTCCTGCAAAAGCTTGTAGTTGGTCTGGATAGCAGGATTCTCCACATCCTTGTCTTCGATGAAGTCTCCCAATGAACTATCCTCTTCCTCTCCAATAGGGGTCTCCAAGGAAATAGGCTCCCTGGCAACGCTCTTCACTTGCTTGACCCTCGCCACTGGCCATGAAAGCTGCTGAGCGATTTCTTCGTCGGTTGGTTCGCGACCAAGTTTCTGTACCAGCTGTCTACTTTCACGGACAACCTTGTTGATTTGCTCAATCATGTGCACAGGAACACGGATGGTTCTAGCCTGATCTGAAATCGAACGGGTAATAGCCTGACGAATCCACCAAGTGGCGTAGGTCGAAAACTTGTATCCCTTTCTGTACTCAAATTTTTCAACCGCCTTTATCAGACCAATGTTTCCTTCCTGAATCAAATCAAACAAAGCCAATCCACGGTTGGTATATTTCTTTGCAATCGACACAACCAAACGAAGGTTAGCCTTGATGAGCTTGTTCTTGGCCAACTTAACCATCTGGTTGCCTTCTTCAATTCTCTTTGCCTTTTCTTCGATTTCGTCAACAGTGTTTTCAAAATCATATTCCAGACGGCGAAGCTTTCGTTCGATAGTCTGAATCTGGGTATAGATTTCACGAATCTCATCGGCAGTCATGTTCAATTCTTTTTCCAGCTTGGTTGTCTCAGAATGGGTTGCCAAGCGTCTACCAATGGATCGAAGACCAGATGCATCAGTCACACGAAGTTCCCTCATCTTCTTGTCTTTTTCGCTACGGTTTATCTCAATTTTTCTTGAGGCTTCGATAAACTTGTTGCTGAAGAAATCAATTTCCTCGGTCTGGATTTCAAGTTTCTGAAGTTCAGGAAGAATCGTGTTCCTCAGGGCTATAAGCTGTTCGTCTTTGAAAATCTCCATGGTCTTGTCATTTTCATGGAGCTGTCTCTTCAAAAGCATATACTGCTTCAAGCTTTCCCTCAAAGGCTTCAGTATGACGCTGTAGGAACTTCTGAGGCGACGCTTTTCCGCCATCTCCTCGTTGATTTCTTTTCTAGCGCGTCCCTGTTCATGGATATCAATCTTTGTAAAGGATTTCTGCGCGATGATAAAAAATTCTGGAACAATCATGCCGGAGCTTTTTATGACATCCTTTATCTTGTTCTGGCCTTCCTCCATCTGCTTTGAAAGTTTTACTTCCTCGTCAGCGGTCAAAAGATTTTCTTTACCGATATCCCTAAGATACACCTTTATAGGATCGTCACCAGGATCCTTGTCTCCAGTGTTGACAAGCCGGGAAGACCTTCCGTCATCAAGTTTCGAATCTACTGAACCATCATCGTCAACGTCTTCATCATCATCTTCCAAGGTCTCGTCATCAACTTCCTCGTCATCGAATATAGGATCGGTTTCTTCCATAACCTGAATTCCGTTGGCGCTAAGGAGCTGCAAAACTTCATCCATTTTTGGTGAGTTGACAAAATCCTGGGTCAAAATTTCAGTCATCTCTTCCCATGAGATGGCTTTCTTCGAACTGGCGTAGCTTAAAAGTTTCTGAACTTCAGGGGACAGTTTTTCATCCTCGTCATCCGCTTCATCGCTATCGTCCATGGATTTTTCATCCGAATCAATCACGTCCGACCTGACCTTCGATTCGGAAGACTTCTTCACGGTCCTAGTCTTTTTTATCTTTGCTGTCTTTTCTTCTTTCTCGGAATCAGATTCCATAGGTTCTGAATCCATTGTGTTTTCATCCAAGGACTCTTCGCCTGCCTCTGTTACTGATGGATCCGCCTTTTTTACTTTGACGGATTTCTTAGTTCCTGCCTTTTTTGTGGTAGAAGACTCAATCTTAGCCATGGGTTATCCTTTTAGTAAAGCTATCTGCCTGTCAATCTCTATTTTGTTTGACAGAAGTTCCTTCAAGCGTATCTGGTCGTCGTCCAACTTGCTCCGTTCTAGCCGTCTAATTTCTTCCAATATGTTGCGGCTCTTTTTATCCAAGATATTACGCCTTACAAGGTTTATGCTGTCCGTTACCGATTTTTCAACATTGGAGGAATATTCGGATATGGATTGTATAACCAAGTTCCTGAATTCATCCGTGCTGCACCGGTTCAAAATATTGCTGACAGAGAAAATCCCCCCTTTAAGACATTCTTCATTAATAGAAAAAAGTTCTCTGGCCTGTGGATCGTCCAAATCCTCAGAAGAAAACTGCTCTCGCATCATCTGGAAATATTTCGGATCATCAGACACGGTGGTCAGGACAGCCCTCAATTCGGAGGTAAGTCTCAATTTCTCTTGCCTGCCTTGTACGTTCTGATCAGCCGGAACAATCCTTTCAATACGCCTAGACAAATTTTCTCTGTTGGAATAATCCCTTTTGGCGGCCTCCGGGTCGATTTCGAATGCCTGGCACATCTGTTCCAAGCAAGCCTCTCTCTGAACATCCGACTGAAGCACATCTAAATAAGAAAAAAAATCCAAGGACGCTTTCATTTTCCCCTCTGGATTTTTACTTGGATAGAGTTCTCGCAGTTTAGATAACAGATAGTCATTATCTAATATAGCACGGTCAACTTCATTCGTCAACACTTCTGCACCAAAATTTATCATAATTTCTGCAGGATCTTTTCCGCCCGTCAACTGTATGACCTTAACAGTGATATTGTGTCTCCTGCACATAAGTATGGCTCTTTTTGTGGCCTTCTGACCGGCTCCATCGCTATCGAAAGACAAAAGAACGGTATCAACAAAAGGTTTGACCATAACAATCTGTTCATCGGTCAAGGCTGTACCCAAAGGAGCTACGGCGTTTGTGATCCCACACTGATGATAGGCGATGCAATCCATATATCCTTCACAGAAAATAACGGCACGTTTTTCACGGATAGTCTGCTTGGCAAAGTTGAACGCATAAAGCGTGGACCCTTTTTTATACTGAATCAGTTCTCCAGAATTTATATATTTTGGACTGTTTT
>JAZUEV010000297.1:0-2285 GCA_045640345.1 Treponema sp. | reverse complement strand
AAAACTTTTTTACTTAATTATAAATTATAATTTGAATTTGTGAAGAAAAAAATCTAAAAATTTGTTGAATGAACCTCGAAAAATTGTAAATTTTAAATATTCCCAGTACTTGAAAATACTTTTCTTTTTTCTTAAACTGTCTGTAGAGTGGAAATCGCTTTCTGTGAGGAAATTATGACAAAAAAGACCAATATACTCAGAAATATTTTGTTTGTGCTGGAACTGGTGGTTGTGGTTCTGGTGGTTTTTAAGCTTATTCCAAAAAGTGTGGCTTTGGCTCTCTTGGGACTTTTTTTTATTGCCATGATGGTGGTTTTGTTTATGGAGTCCAAGAATGCAAAAAATAGTGGCGAAGATTCGGAAAAACAGGCACTTGGATTGATTAATGAAATCTGTACTTCCATGGATATTTTGGTTAAAAAATCAGTCGCCCTTCCTGAAAAAAACTTTGAAGACAAAAAAAAGATAGATTCCCTGAACGAATGTCTTAAGCAGATGTGCTGTGTTGGAACAATCGATGCCGCAAAACTGGAGCAGGAACTTTTGATGAATATTACCCAAATCAGTAGTCTTTGTGATTCCGTTGTGGCTGGTTCCGATGACGCTGAATTTAAAAAACTATTGTCCGTAATCGAAAATCAGGTCAGGGAACGAAAATTAAGGGAGCCTGAAACAAAAGACTGAACGAGGGAAAGTCCGTTAATTCTGGAGCAATTCAACTTTTGTGTTTTTGATTACAGCGTGGTATTGTTCCAGATAAACAATTTTTCCTTGGGAGAAACCAATTTTTACAAGCTCGGTTTTGGTTGCGTTGGGCATGTTCCCCATTCCTGGAAAAACAAAATTTCCCATGCTGTAGACTATCAATCCATCCTTGTACCATTCTGTAGGTTGAAGAACATGAGGATGTGAACCATAGACAACTTTTGCTCCATGGTCGATTAAGCTTTGGTAGAATTCCCTTTGACTTTTGCTTGGGGTTAGCACATATTCTTCGCCACCGTGGACATTCACCAAAACAGTGTATTCTTTTTTTGACCAATCATTTACGTCAGCTAGAACTTGATCCGACTGCCACAAAATTCCTGCACGATTTTCCGTTGCGCTGGCCATGGTTTTTCCATTGAATCCACTTTTTTCTGTTGGATAGTCTCCCACAGATATGATTGCGAATTTTTGTCCCTTGATTTCGGTGGTGAAAAATTCTTCCGCCTCGTTTTTGTTGTATCCAGCACCGCTTGTTGGAATGTTATATTCTTTTAATGCCGCAAGCGTGTCCTTGAAACCCTCTTCTCCATAATCATAGCAATGGTTGTTTGTCAGCATGAGATAATCGAATCCTGCTTTTTTGAGAGATGGCAGAACTTTTTTATTGAACTTAAATGTGTAGGTTTTGAAAGTCCTTTTTGATAAATCAGTGACAGCTCCTTCCAAATTTCCCATGGTGAAATCAGCGTCCTGCAAAATCGGTAGGGTGGTTGAAAAAACTTTTTCCAGATTGTTTTCATCTTCCATCAAAATATCTTCCACCCCGCGACTCACCATTATGTCTCCAACGTTTGTGATAAAAGCAACATTGTCTTTTTGGATGATTGGTCCAGAAAAAATTGTCTTGAAAAAATCTTTCAGTTCATCAGCTTTTTCACCGCCACACAAAATTGTACAGTCGGCAAATTTTTTTATCTCCAGACTGTAGTTTTCATCTCCAGCGTAAAGTGAATCCACAGGCAATGCGCGATGGTTTTGTGGAATTTTATCTGGAGTTGAAATTTGTATGTCCAGACTTGGGTCGATTAATTTTTTGTTGTTGGACTCCTTTGAGAAATCACATTCGATTGATGGAACCAAAAATCTTGAATCGATTTGATAAGAAAAAGTGGTGTCCGAATTTTTTGATGGAAAATCGGCAAGTCTTTCGTTTATTTTGATGGTCCCGATGATAATATTTTTTTCGTCCTCTAAAAAAAGCGATTCATTTTCTTCTATTATATAGAACGAATTTTCATTTGAATCTATGGTGTTTTTTATTTGCTCAAAGATTTGATGGTCGTCCACGGTGATAAAATATTTTGTTTCTTTTTTTGCTGATATGCAAGATATCATGTGAAGTGTTAGGGATATTAAAAAAATAATGAGAAAAAACTTTTTTATTTTCATGGCTTAATTTTAGAATATTTGTATTAAAAATTCAATGAAGATTTTGCTGCCCCTTTTCATAAAAAATTTAAAAGCGGCAATTTCGAGTTCCATAAAATGAATTAGTGTTTACTGAAAAAATATTTTTC
>JAZUEV010000296.1:0-4347 GCA_045640345.1 Treponema sp. | reverse complement strand
TATTTACAGCATGTTCACAAAATCTCTACATGTACGTAACTTTTTTATGGAAACGATTTTAAAATGGAAATGTTATTTTTAAGGAAAGAGATTGTAAAAAATTGGTAAAAAAATATGAGAAAATTAAAACTCAAAATTCGTTGGTTGCATTATTAATAGAGCGAATGTCGAGTTTAAATTTCAAGAGCAGTTTATAACATAAAGCATAAAAATTGTCCCAGGTCTTCGAAAAATCTAACGATTTTTCTTTAAAAAGTGATATAGGATAGAAACTTTTTATGAAAATGCTGAATTGTTAAAAAAATCAGATTTTGCGTTAGCAAAATCGAATCCGTGTGACAAAATAATTCACTCCATAAAAAGACGAACTTGAGCCATCTGAAAGAATTTAAGAATAAGTCATGTAACTATTCAAACAGAGGTTCGTTTTTGAAAACTCGAAATTGCCCCTAATAACCTTCAAATTCTGAGTCAAAAAATTGACTTGTGCCGATGGGGTTCATTCAGTTTTGCTTGCAACCACGAGAAGTCCCAAATCAGGATTCATTTTGTATTCAACTTTAGTCACTGATTCCACAAATTCATTTTTATTAATAGAACGTTCTTCACCATTTATATATCGAATTATTTTCCAGTCTGAGCCAGTTTGAATCGGTAAATAAAAAATGTGTCCAGTTTTTTTGGAAGCTTCCTTGTAGCAAGATTTTAGAGCCTGAATTTTTTGTTTATATTCTTCCTCATCAATATTTATGGTCGATGATTTGTTTACGCTTTTCACTTCAAAAATATGAATCTGTCCGCTTTTATCTTTCATTACAAAATCAGGGTAGGATGAATGAACACCGTCCAAATAATATTCGTATTTGATTTCCGAATTTGATAAAAAATTTTTGCCCCACAAAAATCTGGAGTTTTCAAACAAGGCATTTTCTTTTTTGCAAGAGGTTTTAATTGAGTTCATTTGAATCTGTTTTAAAATTTCTGCCCATTTTCGTTCCGCACTGCTGTCAAAAGAAAAATCAGTGTTTCTGTCTTTTCTGCACCAAACCCAATCTTCCAAAGTTAAATTGTTTGGACTTTCAACAAAACAACTTTCGGATGGAAAACAAACATCGTCACAAACCATCATGCTTTTTTCGTAATCGCAAATCTGTTGCACATAGGATGATTTTATAGAAGAAAGATGTTCAGAAAAAATTGTCCACTTTTTAAAATCATCAGCATAGTCGTAACAAATATTCTGGATTTCCTCATCCTGATTTTTTAAGTTGTGATATAAATCAAAAATTGATGGGTGAACTAAATTGTCGTCCTTTAAATTTTTAACAAAGTTTTTAATATCATAATTTTTTGATGAAGAAATTTTTTGCAGCTTGACTGGTTTTATGCGAAAGTTTTTTTCAATTTCAAAATCAGCATAAAGATTTACTTTTTTGGGAGCGTGTTCATCTTTTGGAATGATTCCCCAAATCCAAGCAGTGCAGGCCAAGCGTTTTGCTTTGTCATCCAGTTTTTCAAAATCAAGCAGCCGAGGATTTCTTCTTACACGACCGTCCAGTTGTTTACTTTTTGAATCACGAATCTGGTAGAGCATACAGGCACGAGGAATGTCCCAACCTTCTGAAATCACCATCTTAAAAATAATTACTGAGATTGAAGATGCTTTTCCTTTCATATAATTTTTCCATTTATTGATTGGAAGTTTTTTCAATCCAGAGTCGTTTGTCTCTCCGCCCTTGTCATTTATGTAAACCCATTTTAAGTCCTGATGTTTTTCCAATGCCGGCATGATGGTTTCTTTTAATTCTTCTTCCGCTTTTTCTTTATTTGAAATCTGAATTATAAAACAAGGGTTCACATCCAAAAGATTTATATAATCAGATCTGATTTCTTCAAACTTTTCCAAAGCCATATTCAGTGTTTCATTTTCGTTGCACTCTTTTACTGATTTTATAAGCTTGACTTTCTCCGCATCGCTGTTTGTGATTTCAACATCGCTTTCCTGTTTTCTGGAAAGTTTTGGTGTGGCAGAAAAATTTATGATTTGCTCAAAATAATTTTTTAGTTCATCAAGATTGCTAGTGGCAATGTGACATTCATCTTTTATGAGATAAACAGTTTTGTTGTGTTGATTAGAAAACATATCGCCGGCAAGTGATTTTATAAAATTAAGAAATGTTCCTTCCTTTTTTAGTTTGCTGGAATCTTTATACAAATCCCTGGGCAAAACATAAACATTAAAATCGGTTGGAATGTAAAGACTGCCTTCGCCGCTGGAATCAGAGTTAATCAAAAATGGATTTATATTTGGAAAAGTTCCATTTTCGCAAAGATTCAAAAATGACTCATAATTTTGTTGAGCCAGATTGCTTTTGGAAAGTGTGGAAACAATAAACACCGCATCACTTTTTGCAGATATTATTCTGTTCATAAAATCTGCCATCATGTAAGTTTTTCCGGAACCGGTTGGAGCCTTAAAAGTTATTTCCTTTTTTCCAGTAGCCAAAATCTGAACCAATTTTCCGACTGCATTTTTCTGTAAGTCTTTTGCTTCCTGTAACACTTTTATCAACCTTTGCCATCAACTATATTTTTGTTTGTCTTTGTCTGTCATGCTTGACTGGAGTTATATTTGTCATGCCGAACTTGATTTACTCTGTCATTGACTTTGCTCGCCATTAACTTGAATTATATCTGTCATGCTGAACTTGATTCAGCATCTCTGATTTTTTATTCCAAAATGTTTTGGGTCTTTTCAAAATTCTCGCACACCCATTGGATTTTTTCTTTTATGGTTTTAAATTTTTCTTTTCCGTAAAGAGTTTCGTCTATTACTTCAAAAGGAGACTTGCCTTTGGTAGTTTCAAAATTTGCCACGGATTCAATTTCGTATACATCCAGATTTCCGCCGTAAGGTTCGTTGTCTTTTAGCCACGGAAAATCTTTTGCGCCGTCGTAACATTTTCCAGTCATAATTCTTTTTAAACGTTTTGATGTAACATCGTAGGCAATACCATTTGGATTGGATTCTGTTTTTTCATTTATCTGACACAAAATAAAAGTTCTGTTTCCCCCGTCCTGTTTGTTCAAATCCAAAACCGCATGTCCAGTTGTTCCGCTGCCTGCAAAAAAATCCAGGATGATGGAGTTGGGATTGGAGGCTAATATAAGCATTTTTTTTATTAAATCAATAGGTTTTGGATTTGCGAAAATTGTAGAATCCATAAATATTTTTTTTAATAATTGAGTTCCATTAGTAGTTGTTCCAACATCATCCCAAATTGTCTTTGCAACACGACCTTTTTCTAAAGCCTCACTTAAAAACCTTTTGCGTTGCGGACCGCTTGTGCCGTTTTTTCCAAAAACAATTCTATTGTCCTTTAATAATTCTTGAAAATGAACATAATCATTTTTCCAACTGCATCCTTTGTTTGGCTTGAATATTTCATTCGTAATTGGATTTTTTATTTCATATTGTTGATTTGGTCTCCATCCACCAACTTGAAATGGATCTGCTTTCCATGGACCTCGTGGATCATTATCAGGATTTTCAAATCCTTCTCCACTTTCATTTAATCGAAATTCTTCACGATTCTTAGTTATATAATTTATATCTTTTACATAAAATAAATTATAATTATGAGATACTGATATTATGGCTGTATTAGTTACTGATTTGGTAGAATTCCAAATTATATTTCCAACAAAATTCTCCTCCCCAAAAACTTCATCGAACAAACATTTAACATAGGCTTGATTTTTATCGTCGATGCTACAGAAAATTACGCCTTCTTCTGACAAAAGTTGCTTTGCCAAAATCAGTCGAGGATAAAGCATGGACAAAAGATTGTCACGGGTGATTGCGTTAGTGTAGTTTGTTTTTGCAAATTCTCCCATGCTGTCTTTTCCGTAGGGCGGGTCAATATAAATTACTGAAATTTGTCCCTTGTATTGAATCAACAGATTTTGCATTGCCTCATAATTGTCGCCGATAATAAGTTTGTTCACGGGTTTTTCATTGTCGGTGTGGAATGACAGTTTTTCGTTTTTCCTAAAATATTTTATACCGTCGCTCATTTTTTCAAGGCGTTTATCAAAATGAAGTCCCGTGCGTTTGTAAGTCGTCCCCAAAGCCGCAATGTTGATGGCCTCATCTTTTGATTCTGCATTTTTTATAAGTTTTGTGAGCAGTTGTGCATTGGTTGGCTCAAGAATTTTGTCCTGCACTCGCTTGTTAATTTCTTCTATTAATGACTGCTTTATGTCGTCCATTTATATTAATCCTAGTTTGAAATTTCCAAAAAATTAATAAAATATTTGTATATTTCCAATTATCGTGTATATTTT
>JAZUEV010000295.1:0-2828 GCA_045640345.1 Treponema sp. | reverse complement strand
AAAATTGCAATTTTTAGAGATGCCCTAATCTTTTATGGGAGGACATGGGAAATGATTTTTTCTCCTAAAAATAATAAAAGTACTTACCAGAGAAACAGTGTTGACGATCCTGTAGCCTTGAATGTCAAGTTGGCGGTGGTCAGTATCCTTATAATAGTAGTTTTTGTTTTATATTCCCTAAAACTGTATTCCATGCAGGTGGGCAACTATGAATATTGGCAGAGCCGCGCCGTAAAAATGACCAGCACCCCTACAATTTTGGATGCCCAGCGTGGAGAAATATATGCCAGGGACGGTGAAAGTCCTATTGTTGTTAACACAGACTCTTTCGTGGTTGAATTGAGAACTGCCGAAATCCCCAAAGGACAGTACGATACTGTTGTCACCAAGCTTGCGTCTTTTTTGGGCATAACAAAGGCCGCCATCGATAAAAAAACATTTGGGCTTAGGGATTCTTATGCCGCAATAGAAATTAAAATCAATGTTCCCCTTGAAGTGATTAGCAATATTGCAGAAAATGTTACCGACCTTCCTGGAGTTTCATGGAGAAATAAGCCTATCAGAACTTATCTGGAGACTGGATCCATCTGTCATGTGCTTGGCTATGTTGGAAATATCACCATGGAAGAGTTCAAGCTTATGGTCAACGAAGGATATAGCAGGAACTATGTTGTCGGAAAAACTGGAATCGAAAAGCAGTATGACAAACTTCTTCAAGGAATCCCTGGAAAAGAGGAAAGACTTAGGGATGCTAGGGGTCGATATATTGATGAAGAAGCAACCGTCACGCCACCTCAGATGGGAAAGAATCTTGTCCTCACAATCGATACAAGAATCCAGAAACTTGCCGAGGAGGCTCTTGGGGATCGCGTAGGATCTGTTGTTGTTCTTAAGCCATCCAACGGAGAGATACTAGCCATGGTGTCATATCCGTACTTTGATTCAAATGTTTTCGCGACTGAAAACGCTGCGTCGGAATATAGCAAACTTTTGAACAGTCCAAACAATCCTTTGATGAATAGGGCCGTGAATTCTGTCTATCCACCTGCCTCCACGTTCAAGGCGATTATGTCAACTGCTATTCTTTCTGAAAAAGCCTTTCCTGCTGACAAAGTTGTTGACTGTACAGGTAAAATCTATTATGGAGACCGATTCTTCAAATGCCATAAGGCCAGTGGACATGGAAAACTTGACCTGAAAAACGCATTGGCACAGTCCTGCAATGTCTACTACATGATGGTCGGTAGAGAAAACCTTGGTGTGGATGTCATTTCGTCATACGCTACGGAATTTGGTTACGGACAGAGCCTTGAAGTTGATCTTCCATCCCAGGTAAAAGGATTCGTTCCGACTGCTCAGTGGAAGGAAAAGGAAAAGAAGGTCAGATGGAACGGCGGAGACACCATGAATATTTCTATTGGACAGGGAGATTTGCTTGTGACCCCTCTCCATGTGGCAGATATGATGGCCATGGTTTGCAATAGCGGAACCATCTACAAGCCGCACCTCCTAAAAGAAGTCAGGGATCCAAACACCGACAGGGTTATCCAAGAAATCCAGCCGGAAGTCCTTCATCAGTCAACCGTTGAACCGTCAGTCTGGAAGACGGTCCAAAATTATCTCCGCTATATGATAACAGATGGAACAGCCACCTATCCAATGGAGAACAAGAAAATCCAGATTGCAGGAAAAACTGGTACAGCGGAAGCAGGACGAACTGACAACCATTGGCACGCCTGGATGATTGCCTATGCACCTTTTGACGCTCCTGTGGAAGACCAGGTTGTTGTGGCTACCATTGTAGAAGCTGTCAACGATTGGGAATGGTGGTCGCCTTATGCCACTAACATGATTATTCAGGGTATATTCGAGCACCAGACATTTGAGGAAGCCGCCGAAGAATTGGGATTTGGTTGGTTGATCAGACAGAAACAAGTTCTTTCAGGGAGACAAGAGTAGTATGAAATTTAAACCACTCCAGGCATTTGATTTTATCATAATCGGATGTGTACTTGCTTTGACCGCCATGGGTGTTACCTATATCTACTCGGCTGGTATCGATGCCAACGGTGTATCCCAGAACAACGAATACATAAAGCAGATAGTGTGGGCATCGGTTGGTTTCATAATGATGATTGTTTTTTCCCTCATCGATTATAGAAGAATAAAGAAGCTTTTGAAATTCATTGGACCAATGCTTTTGGCTTTGCTGATTTATACACCTTTTTTTGGTGCCACCCTTAACAATGCCCGGAGCTGGATTAAATTTGGGTCTGTTTTTCTTCAGCCGTCTGAATTCGGTAAACTGATTTTCACCTTGTTCCTGGCTTGGTATCTGGAAAAATCGAAGAAGGAAAACCAAATAAAAAGATTCATTTTTTCCACATTGATAATGATTGTTCCTGTGGGGCTTATACTTATGCAGCCTGACTTTGGAACTGCCATGGTTTATATCCCTATATTCCTTTTCATGTGCCTTATTGCAGGAATTCCTGTCAGATATATTTTGGCAGTCTTTTCCGTGGGTATGCTGACCATATTTTTTACGGTACTACCAGTTTGGCAGGAGCAAATCTATCAGAAACCTGTTGAAATCATCAAGCTTCTTACAAACACAAAACTGTATATGGTGATGGTGGCGTCCCTTTTGATTGTCACCATGGCTGGATTTTTGGGAATGATTTTTTTGAAGAAATCCTATTTTTATTGGATCACCTATGCGGCCGGGATTCTTCTGCTTGGACTTTTGGGCTATAAAGTTGGAAGCAAGGCATTGAAACCTTACCAGATTTCCCGACTTATTATCTTTATCAACCCAGAAATCGACC
>JAZUEV010000294.1:0-3313 GCA_045640345.1 Treponema sp. | reverse complement strand
CCACCTACTAGTGTCTTGAAATAATCAATCGGATATACGCTATTATTAACAGTCTCCTACAAGTGTCGTAAAATTATCAATCGGTCACACGCTATCATTAACAGTCTCCAACAAGTGTCGTAAAATTATCAATCGGTCACCGCAAGGCTATCATTCAAGTCCACCCAATGAGTGTCATCCAAAAAACAATCGGTTATATGCTATTATTAACCATTCATGTCATTTCGACCGTAGTGGAGAAATCTCAAATACAAAAGTTGGGCATCAAATCAAAAAAAATTGCAAAGAATACCCCTCATCGGCACGAATCAAATTTCTATAAACCCAAGAATCAATTGCTCCGATAATGATTTAGGAAGTTTTTTTGATTTACAACTCTTCGATTTTTGGAGAAGGACTTATGAACGAAAGACGTGAGACATTGCTTTTTAAATATGGAGTTATTGCATTTTTGGAAATAGTTGTTTTTATGACAACATTTCTTTTTGTTACAACCCGCATGACAAAAAAACCAGTCAGCAATATATTTACAAATTCCATCGATACTGTTTTGAATCAATCAATCGAAAATGCAGAAAGCTGGTTTGAAAATCAAGTTGAAATTTTGAATGTGTTCCAGGGAGCTGTAATCGATCAGTATGATTCAAAAAACTCAATAAAGGAATATATAAAATCAAAAAGAGTTCCAGCAGGATTTGAATATATCATGGTTTTCTGGGATGACGCTACAGGTGCAAAAGATGGAGGACCTGAGACCTACAACACAAAAGGTGGAATCTCTACAGCAGGTATCCTTCAAAAAGAATATTGGAAAGAACATAAAAATAATGATGTCGCAGTTTGGCTTGAATCTCCAAGACAGTCCAACGCGGGTGGTTATACGATGCCACTTTTTATACGCTCAGATTTTATTGATGAAAATACCGACGAAAAAATAAAAGGTGGAATGGTAGGATTTTTGGAACTTGACCCAATCCACAAATTGGCAAAAACTTTTTACGAGACTGGGAAAATTTCTATCTACGATGACACAGATTCAATTCGAGCTGGAGAGGATGTCCTTAATATGGAAGAATCTTCCCATCTGGATTTTTTTACAAAAGAATGTAAACTTGCAAACAAGACTTGGAAAGTTGTAGCAACGATTGAAAAAACAGAAGTCGCAAAAATCACCAACGACCTTATCAAAAATTCTCTCATGGGAGGATTCCTTGTGGCCATAATCCTTCTTGTCTGTGAACTTATGATTATCAAAATCATTATCAGCAAATTTGATTCAATCAAACAGAGCATCGATGATTTGAACACAGGTGACAAAGATTTGACAAAGCGTCTTGAAATCTATCACAACAACGAAATCTCTCAAGTAAAAAAATCTGTCAATGTTTTTGTAAACACAGTCCACGAAACTGTTAAGCATATTGGTTCTGCAAATGTGGATCTTAAATCAACTTTCGACAATGTGAAAAAAAGTTTGGACCAAACAAAAAGCAATATTGCAAATATCGCCAATGAAATCGAAAATGCAACAAGCACTCTTGCTGATGAAGATAGATGCGTTATAGACACAAGTGCTTCGATCACACAGATTTCACAAAACATAAAAGATTTAAACAACATGATTGTGTCACAGTCTGCCGCAATTACAGAAGCCAGCGCAAGTATTGAAGAAATGATTGGCAATATAAATTCAGTTTCAAATTCCGTTGAAAAAATGGCAGATGAATTTGACGCTCTCAATTCCGCAACCAACGATGGTATTTCAAAAAATAAAATTGTTAATGAACTTCTTCAGTTGGTTCTTAATCAGAGTAAATCTTTGCAGGACACCAACAGAATTATTTCCGATATTTCATCACAGACAAATCTTCTTTCAATGAACGCCATGATTGAATCAGCACATGCTGGTGATGCGGGAAAAGGATTTGCAGTTGTTGCAGAAGAAGTCAGAAAACTTGCAGATACAAGTGCAGCTCAATCAAAAAGCATTGGTGAAAATCTAAAAGAGATTGCCGAAAATATTACAAAGGTTGTTGAAAGTGCCAACGCTAGTTCTCAGTCGTTTGAAAAAGTTTCCGAAAAAACACAGAACACTTACGAATTGGTTGGTGCAATAAAAGCAGCAATGGCAGAACAGTCTGAAGGTTCAAAACAGATTCTTGAAGTCCTGACAAATATGACCGAAACTTCAAACAACGTACAGACATCCAGCAAACAAATTGAGGAAGGAACAAAAGATATTTTGGATTCAATCGCAAGTCTAAAAGATTCTTCCATGAATATGTCCAACAACTTTGAAAAAATAGTCACCACAACTGAAGCAACAAAAGAAACCACAGCCATGTTGAATGGATTGACCAAGGAAATGACAACAGCAGTTGAAAACATCTCCAATCGAATCGACGAATTCAAAGTCTGATTTTTTTTATATAATCAAAATTGTGCCGGGGGAAACCTCGGTATTTTTTTGTCCCGCCCCTTCACTCTAAGACAATTTAAATTAGGGACTTTCGTTAAAAAAAAATTTGTGGTAGAATAATTACATTATGAAGAAAATTGTTTTTGTTGATATATCGATGAAATTTGAATTAAAATCTGTGTGCTACAAAGACACTGGAAACGCAGGTTGTAAATACGAAAAACCCGTAGTCTATCCAATTGTTGCAATCCTTTCTGAAAAATTAAAAAAAAATGATGACGTAAAAATTGTAACAATCATCACCAAAGGAAACCAAGAACTTATTGATAAAAACATTCAGATTCTAAAAAACGAGATAGACGAAATCAATAAATCAATTGGAGCAAAAATTTCTTATATCCAAATTGAATCCGACTACAACGAATCAAAAGTCAATCACGAAATTAGACTCAAGGCCATGTTAAATCAAATGGAAGAAGACTGTGAACTTTATGGCGATATAACTTTTGGTCCCAGAACTGTTCCAATGGTGATGCTTTGTGCTTTTGCTTTTGCAGAAAAATTTTTTGATGCCGATATAAAAAAAATTGTTTATGGAAAAGTTGAATGGAACAAAGACGAAGCTATAAATCCAGAACTTTTTGATATCACATATCTGCACTATTTAAATTCTCTTACTTATTCAATGCAGTCAGATTCTTCAGAAGATGCATTAAAGGCAATAAATTCTTTCTTTAATATTTAGTGGGTAATTTATGCAAGAGACAAAATCCACGAGTTATAAATTTGAAAAAAAAATAAATGCCACATTTTTAGAGATTAGCGAAACCGATAACGAACAGGAAAAAAGAAATTTAATTGTAAAATTGACAGGTCTTGTTTGGAAAGAATTAA
>JAZUEV010000293.1:0-2018 GCA_045640345.1 Treponema sp. | reverse complement strand
ATCTTTTAAAAGTCAGGCAGGTTGATGAAGTTTATGATGCTTGGAAAACGCTGACCCTTAGGCTTCCCATGGCTCTTGCAAACATTGAACCTTTTACCAGGGAATATCTGGATGGGTTCATTGATTTTTGGAAAGTCTTCCAGCGAAACAGTGCTTACCGAAACATAACCATTCCATACAACTGTTCATTCAAAGGTGTGGATGACTATTATAAACCAATAAATGTTTGCAAACGCAGCCGGGTGATTTCCACTTTGGCGTATGTCACGGAAAATTAGATGCCGTCAGTAAAATAAAGAGAAGCATCCATTCGTTCGGTGTTTTTGTGGTTCCGACTGATAAATAAAGTTGGATTCACAGAGAATTCAATCTTTTAAACATCCAATGGGTATTACAAAAACTCCATCATTTCTTTTGTATGCCATGGTGGAGCCTGTTATGACAATTAGCAAATCTGGTTCCCTTAGTGCAGGACTTTTTTTTGTTTCGTTGTATTTTTTTACAAGATTTTTAATTTCGATTAGATGTTCACTTCCTTCGTCAATTTCTTTTGACCCCAACTTGAACTCAATAAGCGCATACCTTCCGTCCCTCAAATGAAGCACGCAGTCTGCCTCCAAATCATATCTGTCACGATAGTATGAAAGTTTTCCACCGTTTTTTGATGTGTAAGCCCTTAAATCCCTCATGCACAGACTCTCAAAAATGAACCCAAAAGATTTCATGTCGGTGTAATAATATTCGGGAGTCAATCCCATTGCAGCTACCGCAATAGAGGGATCACAGAATCCACGTTTTTTTCCAGAACGGATGGCTGTTGCGGATCTTATGGATGGACACCACGCTCCAATATCCTGTATGACATAAAGTTTTTCCAGAGCTGAGATGTATGAAGCCAAAGTATCATCGCTTATGTTTTCAGAAACCGAGACAACATCCTTGAGTATATTTGAGGTTTTTGCCAGTGTGGAAATGTTTCTGGAATATGAGCGAAGGATTTGCTCGGTCCAAAGGGGATTTCTTTTTGTTTTGTCAACCGTTGATATATCAATGCTACAGACGCTATCCACATAGTCTTTTGCCATTTGAAGTTTTGCTTTGTCCGATTTACGGGAAAAATTTCCAGGCCATCCACCACGGCAGGCAGCGAAAACGATTTCTTCAATAGACAAATCAGTTTCGGCATAGATTTCAAGTTGTGGATTTTCGAATAATTGTGATATTGAAATCTTTCCGTTGGATTCTCCAGTTTCAAAAAGAGACATGGTTTCCATTTTCATTCTAGCAATTCGACCAGTACCTGAGTGCATAATGCTTTCTTTGTCCACAGAGTTTGAGCCAGTCAAAATATAGAGACCCGTTTCATTTTTTTCGTCAACAGAAAACCTCACGGTGTCCCAAATCACTGGAATTTCTTGCCATTCATCAATGAGCCTTGGATTTTCTCCCAACAAAAGGAGAGATGGTTTTACAGAGGCCGTCTGTTTGTAAGATTGATTTTTATCCGTGTCCTGAAGTTTTATGACACTTTTTGCTTGCTGTTCCGCTGTAGTTGTTTTTCCACACCACTTAGGTCCCTCAATAAGCACAGCACCACTACACTCAAGTCTAAAAGCAAGTTCCTCGTCCGCAATTCTCTTTGAATATACCATAATTACATGATATTCTATTCGGTGTTTTTGTGCAATATCGTTCGGTGTTTTTGTGGCATTTTGTTCGGTAGTTTTGTGGTATTTCGTTCGGTGTTTTTGTGGCATTTCGTTCGGTGTTTTTGTGGTGTTTTGTTCGGTTATTTTGTGGTGTTTCATTCGGTGTTTTTGTTGTGTTTTGTTCGGTGGTTTTGCGGTATTTCATTCGGTTATTTTGTTGTGTTTTGTTCGGTATTTTTGTGGTGTTTTGTTCGCCTTATGCTATAAACTGCCCTTGAAATTTTAGATGGATATTCGCTTTGATAATACAAAAAAAATCCCCAGAAAAATCCGATGTAAAAATCTCCGGGGAATATTTGTTTAGTAGGA
>JAZUEV010000292.1:0-3715 GCA_045640345.1 Treponema sp. | reverse complement strand
GGCACGGATGTTACCATCCGAGGGATTTTAAGTCCCTTGTGTCTACCAATTCCACCATTCCGGCAACGGTGTACGATTATTATAAGACAAGTCAAAAATTTTATCAATATGGTTTTGATTTTTTCTTGCATTTTTTTGCAGAAGTTTTTTCCATAATGACAGTCCAGTGAGTCCCAAAATTTGGAGTCAATTCAGAAATTGGACTTCCTATTTGACCTGCGAAAAAAGCTCAGCCATCTGGTTTCTCCATTGGCCACGATTGTCCCTTTCTTCCCAGTCGATTATTTTTTTTATGGTAAAATGCCTTACATCCCTGATGTTTGGATAATTCAGCACACCGAAGCGTCCTTGACCGATATAGGCAATCTTGTCTCCCTCGCCAAGTTTTTCTTCGGACAAAAGCACATCCATGGCGCATTCAAAATGGATTGGCCTTTCACCGCCCCGCTCCATCATTGCGGAGGACAAATCGTTTATGGTCTTTGAACAAACCGGACAAACCATCTGATTGGAGTTTTTAAAATTCTTGATGGCCTCGTTCTCAGAATGAATCTGGTTCGATGTTATGGCCACGGTCGGTCTGAACTTGGGTTTCTTTTCTTTTACTTCCCTTTGAGAGGTTTCCTCGTGGCGATGATTGCTTACATTGCCTGAGTGCCTTCTGTGACGTCTATCTCTATTCATAATTCCATTTTACCTCAATAAAAAGTTTTTTTCTATAGGAGGACAATGATTTTTGAGGATTTTTAGGGACGATACCTGGACAGATAGAATGGCATCTCCGAAAACCGCAATCTCTTGAGGTTCTCCAAAAGGCATCCGCGCAGACAAGAATCCGTCAATAGATCTGCTCTGGAGCTCTCAAGGATTTTCTTTTTTCGACAATCTGACGACTTACAACCTGGGCAATTCTTTCGACGGCAAAATTTACATAGTTTTCATCAAGAATTTTTTCCTGAAGCTCTTTTATGCGTAGCTCTCTTTCTAATTTTTTTGCGGAAGGGGTCTTTGAAACCGGCATACTTTATCTTACTCCGAAAAAGCGTTTACTATGTGGTGCACCGGCTCCAGTCCCGGAACATCGACCGCAAGTACATCAAACCTGATTGCCTTGCATTTATATTGTCGATGTTTTTCCAAGTAAAATTTAGCAGTTTCGATTATCTTTTGTATTTTGCGTTGACCAAGAACATGGGCCAGCATCTCAAGGTCTCCATGTGGCAAAGTCTTCACTTCCACGAACACCAAGAAATCTTTAGATTCAGCAACGACATCTATTTCACCGCGCCGACCCATACGAAAATTTCTGTCAACTATTGCATATCCTTTTTCAACAAGATATTGGCAAGCCCTGTCCTCTCCGTTCCGTCCCGTGGTTATTTTCTTTTTTCCAATGACATCCACTTGAGATTGACTCCTAGAGTTCCTCCACTTCTTCAAGACAGTCCAGGCACTCTATTTCTTCCACATCTTCAATGTCATCCTGCTGCGGGACGATTTCTTCATTCTTATGTCCAGCGGTCACAAGGAAAGGTATCTTCCATCGCTCAACCGCCGCAACATGATATCGTTTTACAGGATGGTTTGCGGCCAAAAACATATTCACCGCGTCCTCAAAAAACACAGGAGCAGAAAAACTTACTCCTTCACGGATTTCCGAACAGCTAATTCTAGTTAAAGGCATAAATCTCCTCCCTACAATGGACAACTCCATTAAAAAGTCTGGGACAATGAAGGACATCTCCAAAAAAAATCAATTCTCGGTAGTCCTCGAAAGAAAGTGTTTATGGATAAGGGAATCTCTAAAAAATACTTTTTAAAGATGCACGGAATCTCTCATCTTCAAGTTACCTCTAAAATTGGCAATTGTAGATGTTCCCATAAAAAAGTTAAGGAGTATCACTTGAGCCTTTTCGGAAAGCTTCTTATGTAGGCAAAGATACTGGCGACGGCTTCCCAGATATTTTCAGGGATGCACTGCCCCACATCCTGTATGGAAAGAACGTTTTCCAAAATATCGTCCTCCACAATGGGGATACGGTTTTCCTCTGCCAGCTCAATCATGCGATGAGCAAGAAATCCTTTTTCTTTTGCGGCAATCAAGGGAGCATCGGCATGTTCCGGATACTTTAGAGCCACGCAAGCCAACTTTTTCTTATAGTTCATAAAACTTTCTGTAATATGGCACATCTAAAAAATACTTTTCAAATATGCCTTCGAGTTTTAGGTCTTGAAATTACAAGGCTTAAAACATCGTGTTTTCAAAGTTGTCTCTAAAAATTGCAATCTCTAGAGACTACCATATTTTACGCTTGAATTTCCACTGTGCTAGGTAGTTCCTCCACAGTAAAAAGTCCGTCCGACAAAGCCGAGTCGGAATAGGTTACAGTCACAGGTCCAAAATCGCTCATGCCGGAACTAAGGAATCCTCCAAGCCGCAATTCTTCCATCTTCACTTGGGAAGCCAAAAGCGGCGGTAACGTGAAGAACCGAACTTCCTTCCCATTGCCTCCAAAACAGTATAGCACAAAATAAAATTTTGTCGAGTTAAAATCACAATTTAGGAGAATTTTTTCTGTTTTTTTTGATTCGGTATCCAAAAGAAGCCTGATTGTTCCCCTGCCCGCTTCGCCGTCAAGATCAACTTCAAATGGAAGAAAAATCCAATGCCTTTTTCCGAGGCCAACATGATTTATGAAAGTCAAAAAACCTTCGCTTCCGTTTGTTCCATGGGGAAAGATTCTATGGAGAAAATTTTTTTCATCCTTTTCAGGATTTTCATTGGGATTCCTTTGATTTTTTTCACCACCGTATTCCCCAACGGAAAGGGACATGAGAGCCAATATATTTTCTTCAGTCGGGGTAACACCCTTTTCCAGCAGGACTGCGACAGCTTCGGATGCAAGACGTTCTTTCCCCTTGAACCTTTTTCCGATGTTCTTTGCCTTCTCCATCAACCCCAAATCAATTTTCATGCCGCTTTGTTCCATGAACTGCAAGATTTTGAAGGATGGGTCATTTTCTGGAATGCTTTGGCTAGAAAGAAAAGACTGGAGGGAATCGCTATAGCTGGCACGGTTCTCGACCACAGGCTCCATAAGGATTTGTCCAGACTCGCCTGATTTTAGGGTAGCAACAAAGGTTTCTCCACTTTGCAAGGGGTTCTGGCTTTGGACGTTCAAACGATTTCCGCCGGCACTGACCAAATAACTTCCATCTGGATTGGCGGCTATGACCCTTACGAACACAGAGTTTCCCGAAACAAGAGTCTGGGAAGAAACAGGAGAGATATTTTGGACTGGTCCCGGTGTTATTTTATTCAATATTTCCATATATCCAATTAAAAAGGCAACCCCCATTAAAGAGATTGCCTTCTTTTTATTGATTAAGCTTCTGCCTTTGGTGCTTCGGCTGCCTTTTCGTTGGACTTCTTGTTTGATTCAACTACGCGAGCCTTTGCCTTTGGACTGATAAGTTCCTTAATCTTTCCAGCCTTACCGATCTTTTCACGTACGAAGTAGATCTTTGAGCGGCGAACTTTTCCTGGACGCACGATTTCAATCTTCTTTACGCGTGGGCTGTTAACTGGGAATACACGTTCTACACCAACATTGTAGCTCACCTTGCGAACTGTAAATGTCTTGCGAACTCCGGAATTCTTGATACAAAGAACCAATCCTTCAAAAATCTGGATACGCTTTGTCTTACCTTCGAT
>JAZUEV010000291.1:0-7373 GCA_045640345.1 Treponema sp. | reverse complement strand
CAACTTTTTTTCACACAGCAGTTACGATGAAATTATTTTGATTTTGGATTGCAGAATTAAATATCAAAGGGGAATTGATTTTAAAAATCTTCGCATGGCTTATTCAGGATTCAACAAAGATTCTGTGGTGGTGACAAATTTAAAACCAGAATATACCAACGCACCATGTTTTGAATATGAAACATTTTTTTCAGAGATGCGACATATTGAAACCGACAAAAATGGTAACGAAAAAAAAGTCACAATCCTAAAAGGTCCGTCAGTTGATAAACAGATTTTAGAAATTGAAAATCAGAACAAAGAATATTTTGAGAGCAGTTTTTTAAGCGACGACAATGTTGAAGCACTTCAAGAAATCAACGAGATTTTGAAAATATCAAAGGACTGCATAAGACTTTTGCTTAAACCATATTTTTCGAAAATTGAATTCGACACACACTGTGAAATCAAGGACGCAAAACCTTGGTCGGATTTTTTACAAAACAAAATTGAAAACTTAAAACTTTTGGAATCAAAATGAAAGACGAATTAAAAAAAGAATTTTGTGACGGATTAAATTTTTCTTGCCAGCAGTGCTCTTTTTGCTGCAAAGGATTTCCTGGAGTTGTGCTTCTTTCTCAATCAGATTTGGAGAGATTTGCAAAATGGGCTGACGTAACTTGTGACCAATTTATTCTCATGTATTGTAGATGGGTTCCTTCGGAGGATGGACTTGAATATTTGTCTTTGCGGGAACGAAAAAATTTGGAGTGCATCTTTTGGAAAAACGGTTGCGAAGCCTATGAAGCCCGACCAGTTCAGTGCAGGACTTATCCATTTTGGACAAACGTTTTAAAAAACAAAGAAACTTGGTCAAACGAAGGTCAAGACTGTCCAGGAATCAACAAGGGATTGCACCATTCAATAGAAGAAATTGAAACTGAATTGGACAAATATCAAGCAAGAATTCCAATCACACGTCCTCAACAAAAACAAAGATAACAGTTAGAAATAAAAACTATTTCATATTACACTATTGCAATTTTTTTAACAATAGTTTAAAGTTTTTTCATACATTTTTGGGAGGAATAAAAAATGAAAAAGATTTTTATTGCAGCAGCCATTGCTTCAGTTTTGTCTCTTAACACATTTGCAAAGGAAACAAGTTTTTACAACACCATTTCATCTGACATTGTTAAGTTGTCAAACTATGACGGCTCAAAGTATTGGGGAACAGGTTTCGCAGGTATCTCCAACAGAACAGCTATTGAACTTTTGGCTCCAAGAGTTGACTGTGGAATCGATGTGACTTTCAAGCTGGAAGAACACAAGTGGGTAGGACCAAATGACTGGAATGTTATCTCCATTGGAAACTACGAAGCAGAAACAGACTTCATCTTTAACTCATGGTACATTGAATTCCGTCCAATCGAAAGACTCACATTTGGATTGAACCCAGACATCTGGACAAGTGGCTCTTATCTTCCTGTAGCAGGATCAAACATCAAGGCAGGTAACATTGGTTCAGACTTTGATGTTGTTTTTAGACCAATTGATGGACTTAGACTTGCAGCAGGTATCGACTTCTTGTCTTACTTTGGTCACACAAAAAAAGATTACTCTGTTAATCCAATGTTGAATTTTGGTTTTGACTGGACTTATGGAAAACTCTATTCTATAAGCGCATCTTTGAGAAATATTGCAAACGGCGGTCGTTCTATTGCTGTCTATGGTGAATACGCTGGTCTTAAGGGATTTGACTTCCGAGTTGGTTATGCTTACAACGGTTCCAGGGCTAACAGCAATTTCTCATGTGGATTTGGAAGTGTTTTGCTTAACGGACATCACTTGATCAACGGAGCAATGACTTACATTATCAAGCAGTTCAAATTGGATGTCGATACAGCAATCACCTTTGACAATAAATATGTAGACAATGGAAAAACAATAACAAACAAGGACATCTACCTTGGAGCAAAAGCAACTTACAATGTTACAAACAATTTCACTGTTGGTGCAAAGTTTGGAACAGCATTCGATTTCGCAGGAAAAACAGGCAACATCATGTTCATCAATCCTTATGTTGTTGGCTATATCAACAATCATCATGAATTGGGAGCTGGTTTCAAAGCCACATTCAACGCAGGTGATACATTCATGGGCTTCCCAATCTATTACAAGTACAAGCTGTAGTCTAAAAAATATTTCGTAAGGTGAATCAACTTTACGCTTAACAAAAATCCCTTGGATAATTGTCCTTGGGATTTTTTTTTGATAGAATGTATCCATGGAAATTTTTATAACTTTTTTAGCAGGACTTGCCATTGGAATAGCAAATGTAATCCCTGGAGTTTCAGGTGGAACTTTGGCTGTGGTTTTTAACATCTACGACAAACTTGTTAACGCAATCACACTGAATGTAAAAAAACTTTGGCAAAATAAAAAATTCGTAATTCCAATTTTGCTTGGACTTGTGGTTGGAATCTTGCTTGTCTCAAAACTTGTGACCAAACTTTACAACACATTTCCTTTGCAGACATCCTATTTTTTTATTGGACTCATAATCGGAAGTGTACCCTTGATTTTCAAATTGATGGTAAAAAAATCTAGCACCGAAAAATTCACCACATCAAAAATCATATCTCTCATCATCTGCGCCTTGGTTGGATTTGCAATTCTGGTGTACATGGGATATTTAAACAACACAGTCCAAAAACCTGAAGTCTCCTCCATATTGCCAGATTTTTCAATTTTGTTGGCCATAAAAATGTTTGTTGCAGGAATCTTTGGTGCTATGGCCATGATTATTCCAGGAGTTTCAGGCTCACTTTTGTTTTTGATTTTGGGAGTCTACACAACAATCATGCAAGGCGTATCGGCATTAACCACATCGGGTATGTTTGTTAAGGCTGTATTGATTTTAGCTCCATGCGCATTGGGAATTTTGGTTGGACTTGTAGGTGGTGCAAAATTGATTTCCATGTTGCTCAAAAAAATCTCATCCCAGACTTACGCCGTCATTTTTGGATTGGTCTTGGGTTCCGTCATAACAGTTTTTCCAGGAACAAGCTTCGGCTCCCTCCAAACAACCATCGTTTCTGTAATATGTCTCTTGATTGGAGCCGCACTGTCATTTTTCAGCACAAAATTTGCTCCAAAGAAAAAATAAAAAAAATTTGTAATTTTCAGAAAATACTAAATAAATTTTACAAATTCTAAAGACTGAATTCAAAAATCTGTGATATAATGAAAACATGAAGAATAGATTTTCCATTTTGTCACAGATTTTACTGCCCGTCGTAATCATCATGTCAATATTGGCGGGAAGCATTTTGTTTACGGTTGTGAGAAATTTTTCCAGTTCATACGAAAAACAGGTATTGTCAAAAATTCAAGAAACTTCTAAATCAATTTCAGCAAACACAGAATCCTTTATCACAGGAATTTATAACCTGGCCCAAACATTGTCAAAAGATGATTTGGTCAAAACAATGGACGGAAACATCCAGACTCCAATTTTGGCTCGAACAGCAATAGACAACACATTCCTTGATTTGGTCTATGTAACTGGGTTGGACGGAATGCAAACTGGTAGATCAAGCGGAACTTGTGGCGACAGAAAAAACAGATGGTGGTTTCAGCAAATCATGGCAAATCCCGAACCGTTTGTTTCAAAATCATATTTTTCTCTGAACGGAAAATCTTGTACATCAATTTTTATTCCTATGTATGAAGATAAAACCATGACTGGAATTTTTGCTTTTGATGTAAAACTTGATGCCATCCAGGATATAGTTTTAAAATTCACGGACAAAGAAAACGGTAGATATTCATTTGTCATGGACCACGAAGGAATGATTCTTGCATATCCAGACAGCAAATTTCTTTCCGAACTTCACAACTACAAAACTCTGACAAAAACTGTTACAGATTTGGATGACTACGGTCAACCAAAATATGATGCCAACAACAACATCATTACAAAAGAAGTTTCTCTTGAGCTTGACAAATCTTTCAAAAATGAAATCCAAAAAATGTTGGACGGAAATACAGATACAAAGGAAGTTATCGTTGATGGACAGAAATCATACATCTCCTATACACCAGTGACTTTCCCTGGAAAATCAGACCAATGGACTGTTGTGACAGTTCAAAACAAAAAAGCCGCATTCACTATTTTGAACAAGGGAATTATTTCTTCAATTATTGTCACACTGATTATTTTTGCCACAGCAATTATTGTTTTCTTTTTTATCTCCAAGGGAATAACAAATCCAATTACAAAAATGATTCCTGTTTTGGAAAATGTGTGCAATGGAGATTTTTCTGGTTCAGTTGAAATTCCTCAAACCGAAAATGAGATTTCAAAAATCGGTAAAAATGTAAACCAAGTGATTGAAGAATTCAGAAAGGTTATTGATTCTGTACAAAAGGCATCCGACGAACTGTCCGATTATTCAAAAAATCTTGACGACGATGTAAACGAAACAGTTTCATTGTTGAACACTTGTTTAAATTCCATGGACAATATTGAGTCAAATGTTTTTAACCAAATGCAATCCGTTTCAAACGAAGAAAAAACCATTTCTGACATCAACAAGAATATTGAATACTTTTCTGCTAACGTAGAAAAACAAAAAGACGCTGTATCAAATTCATCCGAAGCTGTGTCCTCAATGCAAAGCAATATGAAAACAGTTTCGCAGAATACAAAAACAATGCAGAACAATGTCCAGACTCTTTTTGATTCACTTGAAATTTCAAAACAGGCTCAAGAAACAATCTCCAATTTGATTATGGAAACTTCATCTCAATCCGAGGGACTTTTGGAAATCAACCAGTCTATTGCGAAAGTCGCCGAACAAACAAATATGTTGGCAATGAATGCGGCAATTGAAGCGGCTCATGCAGGTGAAGCGGGTAAAGGATTTTCTGTTGTTTCTGAAGAAATTGGAAAACTGGCGGAGGAAGTTTCTCAACATTCATTGGAGTCTGAAAAAATTATTTCTCTTATCAAGGATTTTATTGAGCAGATTGTTGCGGCCCTTGGTAAATTCCAGGATACGTTCACTGTTGTTGTTTCCGAAACTGAAAAGGTTAGACAGCTTTCAATCGAAAACGAAAATTCTGTAACGGATTCTTCAAACCAGACTGAAAGAATTATTTATTCCATGAACGAAATTTCTGCAATGACGGAAGTTATCCATGACTGTGAAATCAAAATAAAAAATGGTGCAGAGATTTTGAAAAACGAAATGGAACAATTAAAATCAATGGCAACAACAATCACCCAGTCCTCAAAACAAACAGGTGAAGCTTTAAATGATGTCAACAAACGAATGTCAAACACAGATTCCGTTTCAAAGAAAAACAGACAACTTTCAGAAAACTTTATGACACAGCTCAAAAGATTTAAGATTTAATTTTTCATCCCCTAGAAGCGCAAAAAGTTTTTAGGGGATTTTTTTTGAATTATTTTTTATAAATCACTTTTCCTACTCTGTTGATATGGTCAATCAGATTTTGATTTTGCAGTTGGGAAAAATCGGAAATGTCCACAAGATAAATTAAATCGGATTCATAAAAATCGTTTACAATTTCACACAAAATGTCGTGGGAAAAATTTTCGTCGCCCTTAATTGTCATATCAATATCGGAACCTTTTTTGTAATTTCCCATGGCACGGCTTCCATAAACAACCACTTCCAAAACACAAGCATATTTTTTGTAAATAGAACTAATGATGTTCATAGAATTTTCTGACAAACCAAATTCATTTAATTTTTTTTCATTCATAAGTTTTCATCTTTTCTAAAAATGCGTTAAAAATTCCCACATACTCTTTGCAGATTTTTTCAGCAAGATTATTAGCAGTAGTTTCATCGTAAGTGTGTGACGAAAGATTTCTATCAGCAATGGTTTTTATCCATAATTCGCCATCTTCTATCAAGCCATTACTGAACGCAATTCTAAAAGTGTCACGACTCCCCATTATTCCTTCAACACCATTAAACTCAAGAAAATCTTTCATAACCTTCCACGAAAGTTCATGGGTAAATTCAAAACTCTGAATCAGCCCCTGTTTTTCCAATTTAGAGAGAGGTCTATCATTCATAAGTTCA
This sequence comes from Treponema sp., assembly GCA_045640345.1. Lineage (GTDB taxonomy): Bacteria > Spirochaetota > Spirochaetia > Treponematales > Treponemataceae > Treponema_D. The sequence continues at coordinate 1,272 of JAZUEV010000291.1, read as the reverse complement.
ACAGCGTCATTCAAATTTTGCAATGCTTTTTTATAATTGTCAAATCTTTGTTTCCATCTAATATCTTGTTCTGCCATTCCATCCTCACAAACATTTTTCAAAAATCAATCTAAACTGCTAAATAAAAAATACTATCAAATTTTGCAAATGTCAAATTTTTTTAGATTTTTTTCCTTTATAATATACAAAAATAATTCCAACGCAGACCAAAATCAGTGAACAGATACCCACCCATGAAAAAGCTGAACTGGATTCATTCAACAAAATGGCCGAAAGGAAAAATCCAAATACAGGATTTATAAAACCAAAAATTGCCACGCGACTCACATCATTTGGTTTCATCAAAAGCGACCAGATTGTATAAGCACAAGCTGAAATAAAAGCAAGATATGTCAAAAGTCCAAAAGCTTTTACGGGTTGATTTGGCATGGAGATTCTGCCACCAAAAATTGTCGCCCCCAAAATCATAACCAGTCCGCCAATAAAAAACTGATATCCACTCAAGACAAACGGTTTTTCAGTTTCGGAAAATTTTTTCAACAGACTTGGAACAAAGGAAGCCAAAAGACAAGAAATCAAAACAAAAACATCTCCCATCCCCAGCGAGAAATTTTTCAAATCGGTTCCATGCAATTCAATCAAACAGACTCCAGCAAAACCAACAGCGCATCCGAGAATCTTCCAGACGGAAATTTTTTCGGTCTTAAAAATTATGCAGGCCCAAAGGATTGTGAAAAAAGTATTTGTGGCTTCAATAATTGACGCATTCACGCCGCTAGTTTTTGCAAGTCCAATGTAAAAGAAAAAATACTGCCCGATGGTTTGAAAAAGACTCAGGATGATTATGTTCAAAATTGATTTTAATTTGGGGACCAAAAATTTTCTATCAATCAAGCTTCCTGCCAAAATCACCATGACTCCAGACAAAGCAAAACGGATTCCCGCAAACAAAATTTGTGCCGAACTATTTTCCGATGCAATATCAAAAAGTTTGTAGCCAATTTTTATGGATGGAAAGGCGCTTCCCCAAAGTCCACAACAAATTGTTGCCATCAAAACGATAAACCATGTTTTTGTCCAAATATTTGATTTATTTTTTCCGTCCATTTTTCCTCAAAATCCATTTTCTAGCTTTCAAATAAATTATAATGATTTTTTTTGTTTTTTCAATTGGAAAAAATTATTGTGGGCACAATGATTTTTTATTCATAAAATCCCACTACGATGAAAATGGATTTTTAATAATCAGTCTAAAAACTTTTTTAATTTGTA
>JAZUEV010000290.1:0-3399 GCA_045640345.1 Treponema sp. | reverse complement strand
AATTAAGTGTCTAGGTAATCTCTAAAAATTGCAATTCTTGGAGGTTACCTTTATGCTTCCCAAAATCGTAAAACCCATCCTAAAGGAAGCATTAAATTTTTACCCATTAAAAGATACTAAAGAAATTTCCAATCGGCAAGAATTTTCAATAATTTTTATTACTAATTTCAATCTTTTTTTCCTGAATGTGGAAAAGCCTGGGCATATACATCCTTCAGATGCTCACGACTCACATGGGTATACCGCTGGGTTGTGCTTATTGTGGCATGACCTAGCATTTCCTGAACCATTCTTATGTCTGCACCGTTAGAAAGCATGGACGTTGCGAAAGTATGTCGGAAAGCATGGGGAGACATGTGTCGATTCGTACCTTCTGGACCAGTGTAGCGGCTAAGGATATAACGAACGCCACCAGTCGTAAGGGCTGTACCTTTTTCATTCAAAAAAATATTCAACACAGGCGTTCCTCCCGACAATGCCGATTGTGGAAAACGTCTGTCCCTTTCGGAAAGATAGGCAACCAAGGCCTCCCTTGAATCAGAAGCAAAATATACTTTTCTGGACTTCTTTCCTTTACCGCAAACCATAGCCGAGGAAAAATCCGACGCAAAATCGGAGAACTTTAGATTCACCAATTCGGACACACGGCAACCTGATGAATAAAGCATCTCAAAAATCGCCTTGTCCCTTTTTTCCCAAAGGATGTCCAAATTTTCCGGCTGCGCACACAGTTTATCGACTTCGCCCTGGGTCATAAAGCGTGGCAAATGTTTTGGTGTCTTCAGACCTTTCAGTTCCAGGGACGGATTGGTCGTTATATGTCCAAACTTCTTGCAGTAGGCCATCATTCCTCGAAGCGCGGCGATAAAACGGTTTATGGATGTGGCCGAATACTTCTTTTTGCTCAACTGTCCAACGCAGGCCCTCATGTCCAGCAAGTTAAGGTCAACGATTTTCTTCTGCGGATCGACCATGGACAAGAGATGGTTCAAATCTTCCCTGTATCCAATGACTGTGTTCTCCGAAAGTCCCCTGACATTTTCTATGTAGAGAAGATATTCGTCGCAAGCATGTGCAAGTGTCAATGTTGTTTCTTCCAAATCCATACCCTCCATAGGAAATTATTGGTCAGTTCCTAAAACTGTAATTTTTTTAGCTACGCCTGCGAGTTTTAATTCTCGAAACTACAAGGCTTTGAAGCATCGCATTTTCAAAGTTACCAAAAAAATTGCAATTTTTAGAATTTTCCCCTACTATGACTCCTCGCTTTCGTCAGCGGAATGGAGATAGTCACAATCAGGATTGATGCAGCTTTTGTAGGAACCATTTTTTTTGTCAAACTTTTCAACCATAAACCAGCCACATTTTGGGCAGTTAACGTCGATAGGCTTGAAGTGGGAAATGAAGTCGCATCCTGGATAATTTGTGCATCCATAGAATTCTTTTCCGCGTCCCTTGGTTTTTCTTGTAACTATATCACCGTTGCATCCAGGTCTTGGACACTTTGCCAAAGGTATGCTTTTTGTATTGTGGCACTGGGGAAATCCTGAGCACGCCAAGAAATAGCCAAATCTTCCCAACTTTTTGACCATCTTGCCACCACATTTGTCACAGATTTCCTGGGTCTCCTCGTCCAAGGTACCTTTGAAACTTTCCTGCGTGTCCATTACTTCGGAAAGCCTGTCCATGAAAGGAGTATAGAAATCGCCAATCATGTTGTTCCAGATAAGCTGGTTCTGTTCCACGCTGTCCAAAGTAGTTTCGACTTCCGATGTGAACTGTTCGTTGATTACATCAGGGAAAGACTCGACCAAGATCTTGCAGATGATTTTTCCCAATGGAGTTGGCACCAGCTGACGATTTACTCTCGTTATATAATACCTGTCAAGCAATACCGATATGATTGGGGAATAGGTAGAAGGACGACCGATTCCTTTTTCCTCCAAAGTCTTGACCATGGATGCGTCGGTATATCTGGCAGGTCCCTGGGTAAAGTGCTGCTCCGGATAGAATTTTCCGCTGGACAAAACTTCGCCGCTTTTCAAGGATGGGAGACTACCTGTCACTTCCTCCTTTGATGAAAGGGTCTTTATGACAGAATAGAATCCTTTTTCAGAAAGCTTCGATGCGGAAACACGGAAAACTGCGTCCCCTGCAACAATATCCACGCTAGTGGTTTTTGTCTTGGCGTTGTTCATCTGGCTGGAAACAAAACGCTCCCATATAATAGAATACAGCCTAAGAAGATCCCTTGACAAATATTCCTTGACATCTTCCGGTGTATACTTCACATAGGTCGGACGAATAGCTTCATGGGCATCCTGGGCAGTCTTTCCAACCGCATATTCAATTTTTTCAGGAGGAAGCTGGTCTGGATAATTTTTTCCAATCCAATCCCGAACATCGTCAATGGCAGTCTGGGAAATACGGACAGAATCGGTACGCATGTAAGTGATAAGACCAACACGGGTGTTTCCAATCTGTATACCTTCATAAAGCTGCTGAGCCAACTGCATGGTCTTTTTTGAAGTAAAACCAAGTCTGTTCGCCGCCGCCTGCTGAAGTTTGGATGTTGTAAAAGGAGCCTTCGGTCTGACAGTCTTTTCGCTTTCCTTGATCGAATCCACTGTACAAGTAGAGTCCTTGATTTCGTTAATAATATCCTTAACGGACTGCTCGTTTTTTAGGTCAGGTTTGGCACCTTTGTACTGTACAAGCTGGGCAGTGAACTTGGATTTTCCTTTCATAAAGTCCCCGTCCAAGGTCCAATACTCTTCAGGAATAAAATCCTCAACTTCCTTTTCTCTTTCACAGATAAGTCTCAAGGCAACAGACTGAACCCTACCAGCGCTCAATCCGTTTTTGACCTTCTTCCATAAAAGAGGACTCAAATTATAACCAACCAGGCGATCCAAAACACGACGGGCTTTCTGGGCATTGACCTTGGCTTCATCAATGGACCTAGGATGTTTGACCGCATCCTTTATGGCCACAGGAGTAATCTCATTAAATACAATTCGTTTTATTGGAGCATCAGTTTTTTTCTCAAGCGCATTGTTCAAATGCCAAGCAATCGCCTCTCCTTCACGGTCGTTATCAGATGCAAGGAGAATTTGTGTAGAAGATTTTGCGTCCTTCTGTAAATCCTTCAAAAGCTTTGCCCTTCCACGGACAGTTATATATTCAGGTTGAAATCCGTTGTCCACATCAATAGCCAGACGACTTTTTGGAAGATCGATCAAGTGCCCCATGGACGCTTTAACCGTATATCCCGTGCCAAGATAATGCTCAATTGTCTTGGCCTTTGCAGGAGACTCCACGATGATCAATATTTTTTTTGCCTTAGCCGATTTTGACTCAGGTTTTACTTTTTTTTCCTTGGTCGATTTCTTTTTTGCT
>JAZUEV010000289.1:0-2419 GCA_045640345.1 Treponema sp. | reverse complement strand
CTTAATGGATTCTTTTGCATTTAAAGTTGTCTCCAAAAATTGCAATTTATAAAAATTTCCATTAAAATATTAATATGAGAACCATGCTAAAATTTATGGTCAGGTATTGGTATTTTGCAATTCTGGCGGCTGCTTTTATGGTGGCGGAAGTTTATGTAGATTTGTTGCAGCCACGTTTGATGGCTCGAATTGTTGACGATGGAATTCTTGGGACGAATGTTTCACTTGTTGTAAGCGTCGGAATCAAAATGATTTTGGTTGTCCTTTGTGGTGGACTGTGCGGACTTTTGTCAGGAGTTTTTACAAATGTCACTGGTGAAAATCTTGGCAATGATTTACGATGTTCATGTTTCAAAAAGATTATGCATTTTTCTTTTTCGCAGACCGATAAATTTTCATCAGGTTCTTTGATAACTAGAATCACCAGCGATGTGTCACAAGTTCAGCGACTTTCAAAACAGATGATTCGAGGTTTTGTTCGTTGCATCATGTTTTTTATTGGAGGGACGACTGCTCTTTTGTCATTGGATTTATCTTTTGGAGTAATTGTTGCATGTGCTTTTCCATTAATAATTTTGGATATTGTTTTTGTCATCTGGAAAACAAATCCTCTTTTTAAATTGCTCCAGTCAGCCTTGGACAAACTTAATTCAATCATGCAGGAAAACGTAAATGGAATCCGTGTGGTGAAAGCTTTTGTTCAGGAAGATCAAGAAATAAAAAGATTTGATGATGCAAACCAAAATCTTGTGGACACACAATTTAAAGTACAAATGCTTCTTTCATTTTTGCGACCGGTTATGAACATAGTCTTGAATCTCGCAGTGGTTGGAATTATTTTAGTTGGATCCAAATCAGTTCAAAAAGGAACAATGGCACCTGGATCTGTCATGGCTGCGATTACTTATATTTCACAAATCCTAAATGGAATGATGATGCTTGCAATGATTTTCCAGACCCTTTCTCGTGGAAGAGTTTCTGCAAAAAGATTGACCGAAGTTTTGAATTCAGAAAATGAAATCAGCGATGGAAATTTTTGCATTGATAAAAAAAATAATCTGACAGAAAAAAAAGGAAGAATAAGTTTTAAAAATGTTTCCTTTGCTTATGACGAAAGTGGAGGAAATATTTTGCATGATATAAATCTGGAAATAAATTCTGGAGAAACATTTGCCATAATCGGATCGACTGGCTGCGGAAAAACTTCTCTTTTGAATTTGATAACAAGATTTTATGATTGCACAAGTGGTTGTGTTTTGGTTGACGACGTGGATGTAAAAAATTATAAAGTTTCCGACCTTCGTGAAAAAGTTTCTATCTGTTTGCAAAAAAGTGAATTGTTCAGCACCACAATTAAAGAAAATATTGCCATTGGAAAAAATAATGCTAGCGATGAAGAAATAATTTATGCAGCAAAGTCAGCTCAAGCCCATGATTTTATTCTTCAACAAAAAGATGGATATGATACTGTTGTTGCTGAAGGTGGGATGAGTCTTTCTGGAGGACAGCGACAAAGAATTGCAATCAGTCGTGCCTTGATTAAAAAAAGTGATATTCTGATTTTTGATGATTCAACATCCGCCTTGGATTTGAGAACCGAATCAAAACTTTATGAGGCTCTAAAAAAAGATTTTTCAAATGTAACAAAAATTATTGTCGCCCAAAGAATCGCCTCTGTGAAAGATGCTGACAGAATTGCAGTGTTGGATGGCGGGACAATTTGTGCTTGCGGAACTCACTCCCAATTAATGGAATCAAGTCCATTGTACAAAGATATTTACGAGTCGCAAGTGAAATCACCGGAGGGAGAAAAAAAATGAGTGAACAAACAAATTCAAAAATCGTTGAAAATGGATTCAGGTCGCCAGGTCGTGGTGGAATGAAAAAGCCGATTGAAAAACCGAAGAACGGAAAAAAAACTATTGTACGTTTGTTTAAATATTTTAAAAGCGAAATCCTTTATGTAATTTTTTTAGCTTTGGTTGTAATTGCATCGGTCATTGTTTCAGTTCTTGCACCATCAATTCAGAGTCGCGCAATTGATTCATTGGTCAGTGGATTTTTTGACAAGATTCCATCTCTTTTGATTTTAATGCTCTCGCTTTATTTGGTTCATGCAGTGGTTACTTTGCTTCAAGGATTTTTATCTGGAAAACTTTCTCAACATGTTGTAAAAAAAATTCGTGGACAGCTTTTTGAAAAAACAGTTAACCTTCCGATTTCATATATCGATGGTCATTCCCATGGGGACTTAATGAGCCGAATGAGCAGCGATGCAGAAAATGTTTCCAATGTGATTAGCCAATCTTTGTCATCACTTTTTTCTGGAGTTTTAACTTTGATTGGAACAGTTGCGGTGATGATTTCTTATTCTGTTCAATTGACTGCTTTAACTTTTAGCACAGTAATTTTGAGTGTA
>JAZUEV010000288.1:0-3842 GCA_045640345.1 Treponema sp. | reverse complement strand
CATTTGGTTCAAGTTCTGGCATCTGATCTACAGCTGGTTCAAGAGTTGTAAGAACTTCTTCCACAGCCTGTAAGAATTCTGGTTCGTTAGCGTTTTTTGCTTTAACTTCTTCCCAGATTCTGTTAACGTAAGCGTTTTTCATAACATTCCTCTATAGTTTTTGATAAATAATTGGGTGGGAAACTTAGACAGGATTCCCAGAATGAATAAATTTACATTTTAAATGTATACACATTCATCCGGGTATTAATTTTATCATAAATTTTGTTTCTATGAAAAGTATCTGACAATATTTTTATTTAAATGTGGTTATAATGTAACTACACAAAGAAACTGTATCCGAAGTAAGGGGCGGATGCAATAGGGGTAACACAATGAAAAACGCTTATGTAAACAGAATCTGGGAAGATGTTAAGGCAAAGAATGCTAACGAACCAGAATTCCTCCAGGCTGTAGAAGAAGTTCTCACAACTCTTGAACCAGCTGTAGATCAGATGCCAGAATTGGAAGCAAATGCAATTCTTGAAAGATTGGTTGAGCCAGAACGTGTTATTATGTTCCGTGTACCTTGGATGGACGATGCTGGAAACTACCATGTAAACCGTGGTTATCGTGTTCAGTTCAACAGCGCAATCGGACCTTACAAAGGAGGTCTCCGCTTCTCTAAGGAAGTTAACCTCTCTGTTTTGAAGTTCCTCGGATTCGAACAGGTTCTCAAGAACTCCCTTACAACTCTCCCAATGGGTGGTGGAAAGGGTGGTTCAGACTTCGACCCACACGGAAAATCAGACAAGGAAGTTATGCGCTTCTGTCAGTCATTTATGACAGAACTTTATCGCCACATTGGAGCTGATGTTGACGTTCCAGCTGGTGACAAGAATGTTGGTGGACGTGAAATCGGCTACCTCTTTGGACAGTACAAGAGAATCCGCGACGAGTACACAGGTGTTTTGACTGGAAAGGGGCTTACATTCGGTGGATCTTTGATTCGTACAGAAGCAACTGGATATGGTCTTATCTACTTTGCACGTGAAATGCTCAAGGTTAAGGGACAGACATTCGCAGGAAAGACTTGTGTAGTTTCTGGATCTGGAAACGTTGCTCAGTATGCTGCTGAAAAGCTCATCCAGTTGGGAGCAAAGGTTGTTACTCTCTCTGACTCAAACGGATACATCTATGATGCTGACGGAATCACACAGGAGAAGCTTGACTGGGTTAAGGAACTCAAGTGTGTAAAGCGTGGACGCATCTCTGAATATGCAAAGCAGTTCCCATCTGCAAAGTATGTTGAAGGTGGAAAAGTTTGGGAAGTTAAGTGTGATTGTGCATTCCCTTGTGCAACACAGAACGAACTTTTGGCAGAAGATGCAGACAAGCTCTTGGCAAACGGATGTAAGTTGGTTGCTGAAGGTGCTAACATGCCATCTGACAACGCTGCTGTTGCTAAGTTCCAGGCTGCAAAGATTATGTACGCACCAGGAAAGGCTTCAAACGCTGGTGGTGTTGCAACATCTGGTCTCGAAATGTCACAGAACTCAGAAAGACTTTCTTGGTCAGCTGCTGAAGTTGATGCTAAGTTGGACGGAATCATGTGCAACATCCATGACAACTGTCTCAACACAGCAAAGAAGTTCGGTCTTACAGACGGTGAATACGTTAACTACCAGGCCGGTGCAAACATCGCTGGTTTCGTAAAGGTTGTTGACGCAATGATCGCCCAGGGTCTTGTGTGATAAACAACCAGACCAAGAGCAAACTTATAGTTTAAGCTAAACCAAAGGACCATCGATTTAATTTCGGTGGTCTTTTTTATTTGGATTCATCCGGATACAGTCTTTGGTGTCCGTGTATGGATTTTCAAAATCAAGCAACATGAATTTTCTGTCATCAGTTGTGGGAACTTCTAAAAATTGCAATTCATAGCGGTAATTTTAAAAACGCACTTTATATAATTTACTTTATAAACAGAACCAAAAATTTAACCCCAACTTTTTGTCCTAAAAAATTACCAATGTTACGAAAAGTATCGCAGTTGTAAATATTAGTTTATGGACTTTTTCTTCAAGTGCTGGAACAATGTTTTCACAAGCTTAATTATTTACAGGAGGTATCGATGAAAAGATACAAATTCATTTTTATCAAAAAGATTTTCGGAGCATTTATTTTTTTATTTATGACAGCAACTGTTTTTTCTCAACCAAAATTTTCATCAGCTGAAGTAAACAAGTTTGACCGGATGATAATGAATCCATATTCAAAAAAAATGGATTATGCTGGTACTGGTTTTGAAGTCGCCACTCTTCTTGCACCTGCAGTTTTGTTTGCCGCTCCAACTCAGGATTATTGGAAAATTGGAATTGAATATGCAGAAACAATTGCTTTTGCTTATGGTGTAAAAGAACTTGCCAAGTTGTGTGTAAGTCGTCCTCGACCTTATATGTATTTTAATAATGCACCACAAAATAAAATTGATGATGGGGATTGGAATGATTCATTCTTTTCTGGTCACGCCACTTTAAGTTTTGCCGCTGCAGGTTTTACAATTTTTATGCTTTGCCAATATTTTCCAGATTCTCCTTGGAAGATTCCTGTAATTTCTGCAACTTATATTTTAGCCACAACAACTTCTATTTTGCGTCTTTTTAGTGGAAATCATTTTCTGACTGATGTTTTATGTGGAGCAGCTGTTGGTTCTGCCATTGGATATTTTGTACCATTTGTTAATTCCCTTTGGTGGAAGCCATCTAAAAAAGATAAGACAAAAATATCAATTTCGCCGTTGGGCTTTTCTGCATCAATTAAATTTTAATCAGGAGTTTTTATGCGCAAATTTATTAAACCAATATCATTGTTTGCTTGTTTTATAATTTTTACCGTTCATCTCAAAATTGTGGATGTACAACCGATTGGTTCGGAATCAACATCTGTAGGTTTTGCCACACTTAATTTAGTTGTGAACAAATTTTTTGGACTTAAAATATTTTGGTATAATTTTACTGATTGGCTTGGACTGTTCCCAATTTTTATAGCCTTTGCGTTTGCAGTTTTCGGTTTAATTCAACTGATTAAAAGACGTTCCATTTTTAAAGTGGACAAACATCTTTTATTTTTAGGCGGATTTTATCTTGTGGTCATAGGGTTCTACATTTTTTTTGAAAAGGTGATTATGAATTATCGTCCTGTAATTTTGGGAGTCCACCTCGAAGCTTCTTATCCTTCCAGCCACACGATGATTGTAATTTGCATTTTAGAATCAGCAATCGTGATTTTATCCAATTACATTAAAAACAAAAAAATCCTTCTGGCAATAAAATTTATTTTTCGTATCATAATTGTGGTTACGATTTTTGGAAGATTAATCAGCGGAGTCCATTGGGCAACAGACATTATTGGTGGAATCATTTTATCTTGGTCTCTGGTTGAATTTTATAAAGCCTTTTGTGATATACTATGATTTATGGATTTTAATCAGAAACTTCAACAGTTAAGAAATAAAAAAGGTCTCACTCAAGAACAGTTGGCGGAAAAAGTTTGTGTTTCCAGAGTGGCAATTTCAAAATGGGAATCTGGACGAGGGTATCCAAATTTAGATTCCCTAAAAAAACTGTCCGAGATTTTTAATGTTTCTATTGATGAACTTTTATCATCCAATGAACTGATTGACATGGCAAACTCTCAGACGAAAAATAATTCCAGAACCTTGCGCTCTTTGATTTTTGGAATTGCAGATTTTTTGGTAATCTTGTTGTTTATAATTCCGTTGTTTGCGGATCGTTTTGAAGACAAAATAGAAATCGTCAGTCTTTTTAATATTGTTCACATGCAGATTTTTATAAAAATTA
>JAZUEV010000287.1:0-6131 GCA_045640345.1 Treponema sp. | reverse complement strand
CTGTTTTCTTCATGGAGATAAAAAACCTTGTCCCAAAGATAATCCCATGGCGAAAAAAAATCATGGTAACGGATGCAACACAGCTTCGCCTTTGTAAAACGTCTTTTCAGGTAAGGCACACAGTATGAGAGAGCAGGCTCCGTGATCAAGATGAAATTTGGAACAAAGGGACATTCCATCTGTTCTACAAACCTTTCCGCTTCCTTGTCCGGTGAATAGGCGGAATGAAGTTTGATTCCATCCACGGTCACGGAATCTTTTGTTCCTTCTTTTCTTAAAAGTTCAATCCTCATACTTTTTAAATCGGCAAAAAAAAGCCGCATCCTTCAACTTTTGTCAAAGGACACGGCATTTGTTTTCAGAAACTAGGGTCTAAAGCAAACTCAAGACAATCCCAATTCCGTGAAAAGTTTTTTGTATGTGCTGAACTGTTCTGACTGAGCAAATTCCGCGATTTTATCTTCTGGGAGGCTCTCAAGCAGCTGGTCCATATAGGCAAGAACAGACTTGATTTCCTGCTTCATTTCTTCAGGGATTGAGCTTACACCAGATCCGGCAACCACAGTCTCGGAAGGTTCTGAAACAATTGCATCTCCCACAGGAACTTCGTTCACTTCATCATCCACGACCCCTGTATAAAGAGGATCCTCAACTTTTTCTTCCTCTGCAACACCAAGGTCGTCAGCACCAATCTCATCAGAGACAGGTGTTTCATCGACAGGTTCATCCAGGGATGCGTCAGTTGGTTCTTCTTCGGCCACAGTCTCTTCAGCAGAATCTTCCACAACTGTTTCATCAGCAGCGGTTTCATCTGACTTTGATTCCCATGCGTCGAACACATTGTTTACAGGTTCCTCGGAAATGCCTGCCTCAATCTTTTCATCTTCTTCGATTTCTGAATCGTCGGAAAGATAATCGTAGTTTTCTTCGGAAATGCTGTTGTCAACCTGCTGGTCAAGTTCATCCTCAACCAAAGGCGCCTCAAATCCACTGTCCTCTGTCTCTACAGATTCTTCAACTGCTGGTTCTTCGGCCACAGTTTCCTCGGTCGTCTCTTCAGCAACGGAATCTTCTTCAACATTTTCTTCAACTTCTGGTTCTTCGAAGTTTTCTTCCGTGGATTCTACAACAGATTCTTCCATTGCAGGTTCTGCGTCAGCTTCAATCTGTGGTTCCTCAAAAGTATCAACGGATTCTTCTTCCGAAACTTCAACGGATCTTTCAATCTCACTGGCCTCGGTTTCTGGGACGGGAAGTGTGATTTCTTCGCTGGTTTCTTCTTGTTCGGAATCATCCATGACAACAGGTTCATCGAACACAGGTTCTCCATCGGCTTCCTCAAAAGTTGGTTCCTCGAACACAGGTTCCGATGCAGTCTCTTCTGTAGATTCAGTTTCTACGGTCTCATCAGATTCTGCTACGACTTCTGTTTCTTCGGAAGACTCTTCCACCACAGGTTCGCCGATTGATTCGCTTGATTCATCAGCATCCATACCGACGGCTGGTTCTTCAAATGTCTCCGGCTCGACAGTATCATCGGCTGCAACGCTCTCTTCGACTGTTTCATCCGCGGCGGCCTGTTCAAGATCAGCATTTTCCACTGCCTCTGATTCTGAAGTCTCTTCGGCTACGACATCGGATTCCAAAGGATCTCCCACATCGGCTTCGTCAACCACGTCTTCCACAAGGGCTTCTCTTGTTTCAGGAACCGGCTCCAAAACAATTTCGTCCGAAGCATTGTCTGCTGAAATATATTCTGTTCCTTCGGACTCGACCAAAACATCGTCAACCTTAGGGGTCTCAATTTCATCGGACTCATCCTCAGGCTCCCTTGAGTTTTCCACCAGCTGAACTGAATCGAGGTTTGGTTCTTCAAGTTTTTCACTGTCAAAGTCCATGGTCAGGTTGTTTTCATATTCCTGGTCTGGAACATCCGCAGCCCCAACCACTGATCCAAGGATGCTTTCCTCTGGCTGGTCTTCGTTGGCAGGTGTGAATTCCGCTGTGCTCAAGATATTTGACAACTCATCACCGCTAAGGGCGATTGTGTCATCGTCATCCATGTCGCTGAAGAATCCACTTTCTTTTTCTGAATCAGAAGTCGATGTTTCAACTGGCGCCGAAACGTTTCCTTTCTTGATTTCAGCGAATTCGGTCTTCAGTTCATTGATTTCCGATCTCAACAACGAAAGTTCCTGGGCAATCTGGCTGATAAGGCTCTTTGTTTCGGAAAATTCGTCCTTTGAATTTGTGCTATCCATCTTTTCATCTCCATTATCTGGAATGGTGTCTGTATTATTATCAACCTGGTTTTCGATTTCTGCAACTGTTTCTTCAGAACTTTCCACAGGAAGTGGGGCGATTCCACCGTTTTCATCGTAGGAAAGACCTTTCATATCGGCAGGAACTATGTCAACACCGTTCAGGGAAAATCCTTCAGATTCTGCTTCCTTGAAATTTTCGGTAGCGTTGCCTTCTGTTTCAACAAGAGGAGTGTAGAATGGTTCAGGGATAACTTCGTCATCATCCATCACATCATTCGATGTTCCACCTTCGGATGCATCCACAACCAAAGTCTGGTCGATGCTTGCAAAATCCTCCGATTCTCCCTCTTTTTCTTCTTCCGCCACAGTTTCATTCAATTCCGCCTGCTGCTTGGCCCTTTCCTGTTCTTCCAATTCTTCTGGAGAGTAGGAACGGTTTCCTTCACAGATGGATGGGTCTGAAAATCCTTCATCGCCCATGAAATTGTCCAAATCAACAGAATCCTCTCCAACGCTTGCTTCTTCCGAGGTCTCCGGAATTTCTGTCTGAACTACCTCGTCGGAACCATTGAAGACAGGCTTGTCGATTTCATTTTCTGCTGTTTCTGTTTCAGCCATGGAATCCTCCCTTGTTTCAGCCATGTTTTCTGTTGACTCCGTATCTGAGGCAGATCCCGATTCAACAGTTTCGCCGATTTCCTTTGTTATATCTTCATCCGCCACAGAAAATTCATCCGCGGTAGAATCGTTCACAATAATTTCTTCAACTTTTTCTCCTGCATCAACCATTTCCTCCTGGTCAGCTGCAAGAGAATCTCCCATCTGCATCTCCACATCCGGGACGCTTGGCATCTCCAAATCCTTTTCAACTTCAACAGTCTCCGGCTTTTCCGTTTTTGGAGCCACAGGAGAAGTTCCCGTTTCATCCACGATGGAGTCAAAAAGGGAATCCACATCAAAGTCGCTGTCAGGAGCGGAGAATGGATTTTCATCGTCCTGCTTCAATGTATCAGGTCCAGTGGAACTCAAATCCATGTTCAGTTCCAGATTGTCCTCGGTGGCGGCTCCACCAACATCGGAATCCATAAAATCTTCGCCAATGTCAAGGTCGTAGTCCTGCACCACTGGAGCTTTAGGCTTTATGTCGTCTCCACCAAGCTTGATGTTTCCAGAATCCTCATCGCTGAGATCAAATTCCGAAAGGTCAATGGACTCTGAGTCTCCAAAAGAAACCGACGAATCCACTACGGATGTCTTAGGGGCAGGGGTCTCGCTTTTACCTGCATCCCCGCTATCCTCGATGGAATCGAACATGGCATCAAAGTTGTCCAAATCTATTCCCTCTGACGAATCAGCCGTGAAAGCCGAAATATTAATTCCACCAGAGTCCGAGGAGTTGGCAGATTCAAACATGGCCTCGAAGTCGTCAAAACTTTCTTCCGCTCCGTCATCTTCTTCCACAACTGTATCCTCAAACACCAAGTCTATATCCAATGGCTCTTCAAAATCGGCTGCAGTGTTCTCCTGTTTTTCATTTCCTCCAAGACCAAAGTCCGACACATCCAAAAATGCGTCCAGGGAAATGTCTCCATCCATCTGGCCACTTGAGTCGGAAGGACTGTCAAAGAAACTGTCAAGAGAAACTTCTCCGTCGCCATCGCTTGTGAGGAAGGCATCCAAATCAATTTCACCGTCCTCGAAACTAGGCATCTCTGAGCTCGTTTCCTGAGAGACTGTTTTTTCCTCAACCTTTTCAGTTTCGGAAGGAACCTGTCCCCCGTCTTTTTTTTCTATATCCACGCCGAGATCAGCATTCTCAAACTGACCGGCCAAAGATTCCATATCAAATCCCTCAGGAAGCGCCACATCCTGAAGATTTTCATCCACGGGAACATCGGAATGTTCAGGCTCGGCACTCTCAGTAGATTCCTCGACGGTCTTTTCCATTGGCGGAAGAGTAAGATCGTCGGTGAACAAATCCCCTGGAGCCGAAACTGTGTCCGGATTGGATGATACGTCCTGCGCGTTGTGTGGAGGAGTTTTGACCCATACGCCGTACTGGTCAAGCTCGTTTTCAATATTTGAACTGTCCATAAGTTTTTGCCCCTTATGCAATATACCTGTCAAATCCGAAAAAGCTAAATCCCCACACCCATTCTTAGCATTCGGTCCAAAAATTCCCACGGAACAAACATCAGCATACATCTTTAACAGTCGTCCCCGAAACATAAGTCCATGGGTACGCAATGCAGCTAATAGATGTCCCTATCACTTTATCGGCAGAATCCTCAAAATTCTTGAAAACAAAAAATAAGGCTATGGAAGAAATTATGGCAAAATGAATGAAGCCCATCGGCACGAATCAAAAGACATGCTGTCCGTAAAAATCGAAGCAGCCACCATGGTGTGGAATTATGAATGGAAGTAGCCAGAAATTGCAATTTTTAGGGATTCCCGAATCAAGGTTGCCGATAAAATTCCGAAAATTCTTCTAGAGGTGGGAATAAAAATGAATCGATATAGATTTTTAATCGCGGCATGCGTCGGGACCGCTTTCTATGTGGTACTGTCTTTCGTGGCGGGAAGGGACGGAAAGTGGGCGACAAAACAGATGATGGAACAGAAAGTCCTTCTCAGCGCCAACACCAACGACATCAGAAGAACAAACGAGACTCTCAACATGGAAAAACTTGCCCTTGAAAGAGACCTGGAAGTTGTGGGAGCCTACGCGAAAGGGTTGGGGTACATCTACGAAGGTGAAAAAATTATGAAAATCAGTGGACTGACACCCCATGAATATCAGATATACGATGCCGGGACGGTCCTGAAGCATGTGGAGCCTGAATATGTCCTGGAGGGAACCTGCAAGGGGGTGGGGCTTGTTCTTTTTGTCTTCACATATTTTGTGCTGCTTCTGATCGACTACAGCAGAGGGAAATTGAATTTCAAACTGAAATCGGATGACAAATCGAGGGTCTATGATTTGCAATAAAACTGAAAAAAAAAGTTCCATCCTTGCGGCGGACTGTCTAAAAAATGGAGGAGTGGTCATACTTCCAACCGACACGGTCTATGGATTCAGCGGAATAGTTGACTTCATTGGACAACCAAGTTTCAGGACGGACGAAAAGATAATGGATATCAAGGGCAGGGAAAACTCTAAGCCGCTTATCCAGCTGATTTCAAGTCCAGAAGATGTCTACAGATTTACATATATCAAGATTCCTGACAAACTTATTTCTCTTTGGCCAGGTCCGCTGACAATGGTTGTGCCCGTGAAAAGCGATTGCCCCCTTGCATCTTCCATGCAGACAATAGCCCTTAGATGTCCCGGCGACTCATGGTTGAGGAACATAATCAAGGACTGCGGAGCCTCAATCTACAGCACGAGCGTAAACAGAAGCGGTCAGAAGGTCTTGGACAACGAAAAAGATATATTGGAAGAATTCTCCAATTCCGCTGACCTGATCGTTTTGGACGGTGACAAAAAGGACGCGAAAGCTTCCACCCTGATATCAGTCTCCCAGTCTGGAGATATAAAAGTTCTCAGGCAGGGAAGTCTTGTAATATAAATCCAATCCACATCCAAAGGATCGCTTCAAAAGTCCATTATCGATTTTACTGTGCCGATTTTATCCATTCAACGTCCACAGCCTGGGTAGAAGCACCGGTGGAGCTTTTTTTATCTTCCTTCAAGGTCATCTTTATGCCTTTCATGGTCTGCTCGTCAAGCACTGTCAACTGCCATTTGATTGGGGACGCGGTTGTGGCATTCTGCAATGCAACGTCACGGCTTAGCTCAGGATAGAAGGAGGCGTTCGAACGACCTTTCTGGGTAACAGTCACGGCTCTTCCTTCAAGTGAAAC
>JAZUEV010000286.1:0-3340 GCA_045640345.1 Treponema sp. | reverse complement strand
AAGTATAACCTGTGTATTCATAAATATCCCAAATTTTTATTGAAGAAAGATCAGATGCTTCACAAACAACACCAATTGGATTTTTATCTTTATAACAGTTTGAAGAAACAAATTTTTTGCTCAAGTCATTATCCGGAACATGAACAATCTGCCCCACATAAACACCGGCAACTTCCGAAATACTGACTTTTGACGAAACATTGCCAGAATAATCCACAGCCCTTATTCCATAATAATAACGCACTCCGTTGGTGGCATTACCAAGGGCAATATCATAATGTTTAGAACGTTCCGAGCTTACATCAGAAATTTTTGTATAATTACCATTGTCGCCATAAGAAATTTCCAGATAATCAAAATCCACACTGGATGGAGTTTCAAAATGCAAATCCACATATCCATTTCTGGTGCTGGCAAAAAGACCGGTAATATTTGAAGGGGCCGTTCTATCTTCAATTTCAACAAAATCGGTGCTCGTATTATTTGCAAAATCACAAGTGGTCAATTTGTATTTATAGCGCTTTCCCCTTTCAAGACCTGAGAATTTACAACTATTTCCATTTGAAACAGAAACTTTTTGTTCCTTCAACAATGCACCATCCGGTTTATAGCAGGACACTGTAACTTGGCTTACATCATTTGGATAATTCCAACTTATTGAGGATTCATTATAAGCCCCACGACTTTCATTTACACCAGTAACATTTCCAGGTGCAGTTTCGTCCTTTGCCAAATCAAAACAACTTTCATTTCCAGCATAATCACTGACAATCATTTTGTAACTGTAATGAGTCAAATCCGTAAGTCCAGAAATTTCATTTGAATATTTAGTATTCAGTTTATAACTGCTTGAATTAAATGCAAAGTTTTTTTCAATATCGGCAGTTTCCTTGTCTTCATTTTTTGCAATAACTTTTACATTTGCAAAATCTTTTTCCGATGGATTTGTCCAGGTAAGATTTGTTTTTGTCGCCGCCGTCCTGGATTCTGTAGCCGAATAAATTTTTGGAGGAACCACATCGTAAACAAATTGATAAGAATCATCAGAAACAGTACAGTGATTGTTTTTATCATAAACTTCAAAGCCAATGGAATAAAGGCCCTCAGCTTTCAAAATTTCAGACAAATCAATTTTTTCATTTACACTTCCGATTTGCCCTGCAACATCCAAGGACAACGGAACATTCCATTCTGTTGTCTCACCTGCTTTCAAAGGATAATATTGGTCATTCAGTTTTTTAATTATAGCAGCAACTCTATCAGGTCCAGAACCAGAATCTACAACATCTAGAGCAACCCAAAGCATTCTGCTTGGAAGATTATAATTTTTGATATTCAAAACATTTTTTGTCAAATTATTGGTGTAAGTTAAAAAAGATTTTGCACTGGCATTGTAAGTGACTTCATCTTCAGAACTTTCATTTATATGGAAAGAAGTAGAAACAAACTCTGGTGGTTCGTTATCAGTTTTTTTATTGGTCAAATATGCCCACGGAAATTCGGAATTATAATCAACAAAAATATTATCATCATGTTTGTACTTTACACCTGACTCAATTACGACAAGGATTTCAGTGTTTTGAGGTGGTGCATCACCTAAGCCGATTTCATTTGTGCTTTTTGCTGGAATTCTCAATGTACGAGGATTTCTTCTGTCAAAATAAGGAGCTTCAAAATGTTTTAGCAAATTAATATTTTTATTCTGCAAGTTGGAGATTTTTATATTTTTGAAAACAATTGAATTATCATCATTTCCGAATTTGTATCCGTAGCATTTTTTTCTCGACACATCAATCAAAATATTGTAGCCAGTGGAAGTTTCGCATGTGGATTTCAAATCGCCATCACTAAAAATAGATTCCAGAGATTCATTTTCAGACAAGACTTCCAAATCTCTCAGTTCATCTGTGTCATAATATATGGAAGACAAATCCATCTCCGTGTCGAACATAACAGTAATATTTCTGTCACGATAGGCTCCAATTGAATCATACTGAGGCGACCAACTAACAATGGCAGGTCTTTGAGCGCATTTCGCCTGTATTTTCATGTTGGGACATTTTTTGAGGATTTTGATTTTTGTGGACGCTGTTGTCAATCCATCGTTTTTATCATCTTCCAGACCGAATCGAACAAATTCTAAAGCCTCTTCATCGGACAGGATTTTACCTTCATAAACAACCTGCCATTTTATAAAACACTTATTGGTGTCTTCCGAAAATGTCAACGCAATTTCATCTGTGACTTTTACGCTTTGTTCACCACTTGGAGAGATTTTTCCATTTGCTTCTGAAAAACGGATGTTGAACGATTCATCATTTGCATATTCCACGGCCTCATCGAATTTTTGTTTTAACTGGCTGCCGTTCATAAAATTTTCACAGGACAAAAAAGTTATGCCGATTGTGAAAATCAGAAACTTAAATGTCAGTTCAGAAAATTTTGAGGATTTTAAATACCCCCCCCTAACTATACATTTTTCTAGTAAACGATAAAACATACTTCCTCCAATTTTTGATAAGTTCATTATAACATTTTTTTACATAAAATATAAGTGTCCAATCGTCCAATCTTTTGTCAAAAAATTGGAAAGACCGATTTTTAATTTTACGACACACATAGGGATATGGTTGGTGATAGCGTATGACCGATTGATTATAAAGATGATACTCATAGGGGGTCGGTTGATTTTTGGAAGGACCGATTTTTAATTTAACAACACTTGGTTGGGGACTTTTGTTATAGCAGGAGTCCGATTGTTTATTTTATGACACTTGTTGGGGACTGTTATTCTTGGAAAGACCGATTTTTAATTTTATGACACTTGGTTGGGAGTCGGTTGTTATAGCGTATAATCGATTGTCTATCTTACGACACTTGGTTGGGGACTGTTATTCTTGGAAAGACCGATTGTTTATTTTACAATACACATAGGGGTATGGTGGGTGATAGCGTATGACCGATTGATTATAAAGATGATACTCATAGGGGGTCGGTTATTTTTGGAAGAACCGATTGTTTATCTTACGACACTTGTTGGGGACTTTTGTTATAGCGTGTGCCCGATTGTTTATCTTACGACACTAGCAGGGGGGCGATAGAGAAATCGTAAAACTACCGACCGTTAGTTTCGCCCCCCTATGTGTTGTGTTGCTATTATTACTCGGTCTTAACAGCTATCACCAACCAGACAGATTTATGTTTTGTTGCTATTATCACTCGGTCTTAATATTTTATTTTTGTCTGTTCAATCACACAAATAATCAACAGTCATTTCGAGCGCAGCCGAGAAATCTAAAACATAATCAACAGTTCAGGTCGGTTGATTTTGGAAGGACCG
>JAZUEV010000285.1:0-9845 GCA_045640345.1 Treponema sp. | reverse complement strand
AGGGCATATATGCTATAGTTATTGGAAACGTTTCCAGTAACGTTTCCAGAGTATTACCGATTAATACGGCTTTTAATTTATTAGTTTTTTTCATTAGGAGGATAAAATGAAAAAAATAACGAAAATTGTATCAGCAGTTGTAGCAGGTACATTGGCTGTATCATGTTTTATGTCATGTGCAAAAAAAGATTCTGGTGTTGGTCAGGTTCGCTATTTGAACTTCAAGCCAGAAGTAGCATCAATTTACCAGGAATTGGCTGATGCATATGAAAAAGAAACGGGCGTAAAAGTTATTGTTGAGACTGCAGCAAACAACGCTTACGAATCAACTCTTACATCAAAGATGGCAACAAAGCAGGCTCCAACATTGTTCCAGATCAACGGACCTCGCGGATATGCAAACTGGAGCAGCTACTGTGCAGACCTCTCAAACACAGAACTTTACAAGCATCTTTCTGACAAGTCTCTCGCTGTAACAATCGACGGAACTCCATACGGAATTCCTTATGTTGTTGAAGGATACGGAATCATTTATAACAAGGCAATCACAGACAAGTATTTTGCTCTTCCAAACAAGGCAACTTCATACAACAGCATGGACGAAGTAAACAACTTTGCAGCTTTGAAGGCAGTTTGTGATGACATGCAGGCAAATAAAGAAGCATTGGGAATCAACGGTGTATTCGCTTCAACATCTTTGAAGTCTGGTGAGGACTGGAGATGGCAGACACACTTGGCAAATGTTCCAGTATATTACGAGTTCAAGAACAACGCTATCGATTTGGCATCTGACGCAACAAAGAAAATCAACTTCCAGTACGACGCTGAATTCAAAAACATTTTTGATCTTTACTTGAATGATTCAGTAATTGAACCAAAGAACGCAGGAGTTAAGACTGTTGACAACTCAATGGCTGAATTCGCTCTTGAAGAGTGTGCAATGGTTCAGAATGGTAACTGGGCATGGGGACAGATTTCTGGTGTAACTGGAAACAAGGTTCTTCCTGAGAATGTAAAGTATCTTCCAATCTACACTGGTGTTGCTGATGAAGAAGGACAGGGACTTTGTATCGGAACAGAAAACTTCTACTGTATCAACAAGAAGGCATCTGAAGCTGACCAGAAAGCAACTGCTGACTTCATCTACTGGTTGTACTCATCAGAAACTGGAAAAGAATATGTAACAAACAAGCTTGGATTTATTGCTCCGTTCGATACATTCTCTGACAACGAAAGACCAACAGACCCACTTGCTGTAGAAATCAGCAACTGGATGGCAAAACCTGGAATCACATCTGTAGCTTGGAACTTCACATTGTTCCCATCACAGACATTCAAGGACAACTTCGGTGCTGCATTGCTCCGCTACGCTCAGGGTTCAAAAGACTGGGCAGAAGTTAAGTCTGGAGTTGTAACTGACTGGGCTGTTGAAAGCGACATGTAGTCCGGTTGGAATCAAACTAAGATAATTTCACAAGGGCGGGTTTTTCCTGTTGAACCCGTCCTTAGGGCGGGTTTTTCCTGTTGAACCCGTCCTTTTTTCTGGCAATTTAAGCAGTTCCCTTTTGGAGGAAAAAACTATGAGAAAGGAAAGTAACCCAATAAAAAAGTATTTTCCAGTTTTTGTGTTACCTACGTTAATTTGTTTCGCCCTGTTTTTCCTTGTTCCTTTTTTGATGGGTATTGGATTGTCGTTCACAAACTTTACGACAGTCACAGACATAAAAGGATTTGTAGGTTTTAAAAACTATATCAGAGCGTTTACAGCTGATACAGAATTTGTTCATGCGCTTGGATTTACATCTTTGTTTACAGTGGTTTCTATTATTACCGTAAACGTTTTTGCATTTGCTCTTGCATTGCTTTTAACAAAAGGTTTTAAGGGAACCAACTTCTTTAGATCAGTATTCTTCATGCCAAACCTTATTGGCGGAATTGTTTTGGGATATGTTTGGAACCTTTTGATCAATGGATTCCTTTTAAAGTTCTTTGGTGAGGACATAACGTTCAAAACGGAATACGGATTTTGGGGTATGGTTATTCTTACTAACTGGCAGCTTATCGGATACATGGTGGTTATTTACATCGCCGGTCTCCAGAACATTCCTGATGATATGTTGGAGGCCGCCCAGATTGATGGAGCTTCACCTCTTACTGTTTTGTTCAAAATTAAAATACCAATGGTAATGCCATCAATTACAATTTGTATGTTCTTGACATTGTCCAATTCATTTAAGATGTTTGACCAGAACTTGGCATTGACTGCCGGTGCTCCGGAAAAGACAACAGAAATGCTTGCTTTGAATATTTATCAGACATTCTATAACAGAAATGCAAACTGGCATGGTGTGGCACAGGCAAAAGCTGTAGTGTTCTTTATCATCGTTGCAATTATTGCATTCCTTCAGTTGAAGCTTACAAATAGAAAGGAGATCGAACAATGATGACATCAAAGAAAAACGCATCTGCTATCACTTATGTTGTATTGACCTGTCTGACTTTTATATTTATTTTCCCAATACTTTTGGTATTGATGAATTCCTTTAAGTCAAGATTGTATGTTTCAACAGTTCCATTCACTTGGCCTGCTGGAAAAATGTTTGTCGGTCTTGAGAACTACATCAACGGTTTGACCACATCAGGATTTTTTAAGGCATTCCTTAGATCTGTTTGGGTAAGTGTCGCTTCAGTTGTTCTTATCATTTTGGGAACATCCATGACTGCATGGTTCATTGTCCGCGTTAAGACTAAGTTTACAAAAGCTTTGTATTATCTTTTCGTGTTTAGTATGATCGTTCCATTCCAGATGGTTATGTACACAATGACATTTGTTGTAACAAGAATGGCTTTTGACAATGTTTTGGGAATTGTTCTTGTTTACCTTGGATTTGGTGCTGGACTTTCTGTGTTCATGTTTACTGGATTTGTAAAAAGTATTCCTCTTGAAATTGAGGAGGCTGCAACAATTGACGGATGTAATCCTCTCCAGACTTACTTCCTTGTTGTATTCCCAATGCTTAAACCAATTGCAATTACTGTTGCGATTTTGAATGCAATGTGGGTTTGGAACGACTACCTTCTTCCATATCTCATCCTTGGTTCGGATCACAAAACTGTTCCTGTTGCAATTCAGATGGCAATGCAGGGTGCATATGGTTCAACAGATTACGGTGGATTCATGGCAATGCTGGTTGTTTCAATTATTCCTATTGTTATCTTCTATATTAGTTCACAAAAGTATATTATAAAGGGTGTAATTGCTGGAGCTGTAAAAGGCTGATAACGTAAATTATTCAATTTTATTATGGGCTGTGTGAGGTTTTTTATGACTATTAAAGATATTGCAAAAGAATGCGGCTGTGCCATTGGAACTGTATCACGAGTTCTGAATAATCACCCGGATGTAAGTGATAAAACTCGTGAAAAAGTAATGGCTGTTGTTAATAAGCACAACTTTATTCTTAACGTTAATGCAAAGCAACTTAAGGCCCAGGAACGAAAAAATATCGTTGTAATAGTCAAAGGAACTCACAGCCCTTTATTGACAAGTTTATTTGAAAGAATCCAGCATAAACTTGAACCATTAACTTATACAGTTGAAGTTGTTGTGCTTGATGAAAACGATAATGAAGCAGAAAACGCTGTAAGAATTTATTTTGAACAGAAACCTATTGGTTTTATTTTTCTTGGAGGAAGCCCAGATAAATACCCAGCAGATATGGAAAAAATAAAGGTTCCGTGTGTTTTAATCAGTAATGCTGCGGAAGATATTAGTTTCAGTAATCTTTCCAGTGTTGCTACAGATAACACAGAAGCATCTTTTTTTGCCACACAATATCTTTTGAAAAACGGACATACTAATATTGGAATTATTGGTGGTAATATTGATACTTCCTTTGTTACAAAATGCCGCTATGATGGCTTTTTAAAAGCGATTACACAGGCAGAAATAGATTTTGAATACGAAAAATCTTATGTTAATTCAAAGTATTCATTTCAGGGCGGTTTTGATGCGGCAGAAGAATTGATAAAAAAGAATCCCGATATTACTGCTGTTTATACCATGTCTGACGTTATGGCTATTGGTGCCTGTCGCAAATTTGCAGACATGAATATAAAAGTTCCTGATCAAATTTCAATCATTGGTTTTGATGGTATTGAATTAAGTTCTTATACCATCCCTCGCCTTACAACAATTCTTCAGCTAAAAGATGAATTAGTTGAACAGGGAATTTCAATATTACTGGATAATATTGAGCGAAATGGAAAAGCAATTCATAAATTAATTAAGTTTGATTTTATGGAAGGCGAATCCGTAAAAAAAATTAACTAACTAAGAGACTACTATGAACATTTTAAATAAACGCTCAAACGGTGTTTTGATGCATATCTCATCCCTTCCAGGCAATACTGGGATAGGTACACTTGGAAAACCAGCCTACGATTTTGTAGATTTCTTGAAAAAATCTTCTCAAACCTACTGGCAGATTCTTCCTATTTGTCCAACAAGTTATGGAGACTCACCTTATCAGAGCTTCTCAACATTTGCAGGAAATACTTATTTTATTGATTTTGAACTTCTTGCTGGCCAGGGCTTTCTTCAGAAAAAGGATTATGAAAATATAAGCTGGGGAAGCGATGAAACTCAAGTTGATTATGGACTTCTTTATGAACAGCGTCATAAATTATTTTCAATAATACAGAAAAATTTTGAAAAAAATACACCTGCAGATTTTGAATCTTTCTGCAAAGAAAATGCTTTCTGGCTCGACAACTATTCTCTTTTTATGGCCATAAAAGATGCACATAACGGGGTTTCCTTTTTAGAATGGGAAAAAGAAATTATTAATCGTGAAGAACAGTCCCTGAAAAAATGGACTGAAAAATGTTCTGACCGAATCAATTATTATAAAATTCTTCAGTACTTGTTTTTCGCTCAGTGGAACAATCTGAAAAAATATGCAAATGACAATGGAATCAAAATAATCGGTGATATTCCAATTTATGTTGCCGCTGACAGTGCCGATGTCTGGTCAAGTCCTGAACAATTTATGCTTGATGAAAATCATATCCCGACTGAAGTTGCAGGTTGCCCTCCAGATGGCTTTTCTGCAGATGGCCAGCTTTGGGGAAACCCTGTTTACAACTGGGATTACATGACAAAGGATAATTATTCCTGGTGGAAAAAACGACTTGAAATGAGTCTTAAAAATTACGACGTTCTCCGCATCGATCATTTCCGTGGTTTTGATTCGTACTATTGTATCCCTTTCGGCGATACTACTGCAAAAAATGGAGTCTGGAAAAAAGGACCTGGTACTGCATTGTTTGAAGAAATAAAAAAATGCTACGGCGAACTTCCAATTATTGCAGAAGATCTTGGCTACCTTACAGACAGTGTTCGGCAGATGCTTAAAGATGTGGGTTACCCTGGAATGAAAGTACTCCAGTTTGCTTTTGATTCAAGAGAAAAAAATGATTACCTTCCTCACAGCTATTCAAAAAATTCAGTTGTTTACACTGGAACTCATGACAATGATACAGTCATTGGCTGGACTTCTTCCGCTCCGGCAGAAGATTATTCCAATGCAAAAAAGTATCTTCGTTCAAATGATAAAAATTTCCCTAAGGAAATGATGCTTGCTGCTATAGAAAGTGTTTCAAATACCTGTATTCTTTGCATGCAGGATTTAATCGGGCTTGACGGTTCTGCCAGAATGAATACTCCTTCTACAGTTGGAAATAACTGGAAATGGCGTGCAACTCAAAATCAAATAACAGAAAATATTTCTGAGTTTCTGTCTTATTACACTAAGCTTTATAACAGATAATTCTTTTTAAAACGCCTCATGGTCAGTACCCCGAAGTTATCTGACATAGGCTTCGTAACCGTCAAAAAATCACCACTGGCCGAGATCTTGCCATGGAGTAATTTTAATGTTCCATGGTAGGAGTTTTGACCAGTTGGAATTTTCATCAAGGTCCGCGGCCTGCTCAAAAAGACATCTTAGGTATTCGTAAAGCACAAGTCCATTCAGTTTTGCATTTTCAATAAGGGAATATCAAGTTCTACAAATTCTGATGCCTGAAATATGTCATTGGATTCAGATTCAGGATGTTGTGACCTGAACATCTTTTCCTGAATACAGGATTTAAGTGCCTCCGGCTGGATGCTGTGAATTTTTGAAAATTCATCAATTGTCATTTTAGAAACTGAAAATTCGTTTATCAGTTCTTCTTTGACTCTTTTGACTGGAAAAATCATAAAAAAAATCACCTCTATTTTCTGGAATTAAGGTGATTGTATTTTCAATTTTTTTTGATTTTTAGGGGGTGTTATTTAGACGCTTATATACAAATTACTAAAAATCAAGTTAAATGTAGTGTAAGTTTTACTTACTATAAATCTCAAATCTGCCAATGCCCAAAGTGTTTATGAAACCAACAAAGCAAAGTACGATGTTGTCTATCCAATTTTAAAAAATGACAGCAGTTATAAATCTGTGCTTGATAAAAATGTTTACGACAGTTCCACAAGAAAATATTGCGACAAAATTGAGTTCGCGCTTGCTTGTCTTAAATCTTCAATTGATTCAAACAATCTGGTAAATATTGTAAAATACATGAACGAAGTTGAGTCTTATGATTTGTCAAAAATGGAAGCAAAGTCTAATGAGTACAAAACAAAATCTGCCGACGCGCAATCTGTTTATGAAAGTAACAAAGCAAAGTACGATGCAGTTTATTCTGTTTTAAAATTCGATAGCGAGTACAATGAGTGGGGAAAAAATTTTTATAGTTCAAACAACAAATACTCCGAAGGACTGGCAAAATTAAAGTCAGCATTGGAAAAAGATAATATTCCAAATCTTGCAAAGTGTAGAGATGAGGTGGCGGCTTTTGATTTTACGGAAATGGAAAAAAAGGTCGAAGACTATAAGACAAAAAGTTCCGACGCTCAAAAAAATTACGACACTCAGAAAGCAAAATACGATGCAGTTTATTCAGTTTTAAAGTTGGATAGCGACTACACAGGTTCGGGAAAAATTTTTTACAGTTCAAGCAACAAATATTCCGAAGGACTTGCAAGATTAAAATCTGCATTGGGAAAAGATAATATTCCAAATCTTGCAAAATGTAGAGATGAGGTGGCTGCATTTGACTTTACTGAATTGGAAACAAAGGTCGCGGAGTACAAAACAATTGCGGATAGTGCCCAGTCAGTTTATGAAAATTATAAATCAAGATATGATGCAATTTACTCAATATTGAAAGATGATATAAACTATAAATCGCTTTTGGATAAAAATAATTATGATTATTCAGCGGGGGTTTATTATAATAAAATTGAACTTGCCCTTAATGGATTTAAGACTGCCATCGATTCCAAAAATATTGTCAAAATTGCAAAACAGAAAAAAGAGGTTGATGCAATTGATTTTGATGGAATGGAAATAAAAACTGTTGAATATAAAACAAAGTCTTCCGATGCTCAATCTGTTTATAATAGTCAGAAACTAAAATATGACATGATTTATGAGATTTTGAAAAACGATAAAAAATATACATCCCAGGGAGGTGTTTTTAGCAGTCCAGACAATGTTTATTCAAAAACTCTTTCAAATTTAAAAACTGCATTGGATAATAAAAATTTTGTTGAAATTGCGAAATATCGTGATGAAGTTGCGTCACTTGATTTTTCTGAACTAAGTGGAGAGTTTGACGCTTACATTGAAAAATTGGAAAATGCTTTGTCGGTTTATGAAAGTCAGAAAGCAATTTACGATCTCGTTTATGATGTGTTGAAAGATGACAAAGCTTATGGCGGAAAAAAGAAAATCTTTAGTAGCTCATACAACACTTATTCAAGAAAATTGGAACTCTTGAAAAAATCAATCGACGAAAAGAATTTTTATGAAATTGAAAAGTGGCAATCTGATGTTGCTCGATTTGATTTTACTGAATTGATTGAAGCAGCACAAAACTATATTGATAAAGCTGATGTTGCAATGTATAAACAAAATTTTGATGTGTGGAATGTAAGAAAAACAGCGGAGTGCAAGGATGTGCTAAATATTTTGCATTATAATGAACTTTGTAAGATTTATAATGTGGTTGAGTCCCGTAGACTTTTGAAAGAAAAATTGGCAGAGTTTGGCTACATTGGAAATTATGAAAATGCAGAGACTGAATCAAATGCAACCTTTGTGGTAACTGAAATTGTTCCCGACTCAAATGCAGATGGACAGTCAATAAAACCAAACAATATCCTTGTCTTTGATGATGTTGAATCGGCTTACAAAAGTTTTAGTGCCATGAAAAAGAAGGGCAATAAAGTAACAGTCCTGGCTTATACAAAAGAAAAACAAAAAAAGTCATCCAAAGTCACAATCAAAATGAAAAAATAAAATCCCGATCGGAGATGGGTTGCCCGTAAGATTAACGTCTTGCGGGTATTTTTTTTTAGAAATTATGGTGTCTAAAAAAATCAGTCTGTTCATTACAATTCAAAATGTATTCCTGAGCCAATGCCTTTTGCCGATTAAACAAATTTTCTTCAAAATAATGAGTCACTGGAAAATCGGTGCCAAATAAAATCCTGTTTTGACAGGCGGGGCAATCCTTTGTTAAATCAAATAATTTCTGTAGATTCTTTTTGGATATGTAAGCCGTGTCACAAAAAACATTTGGATATTTTTTTAGCATCTCAACAGTTTCGTACACTGGATTTGAATGAGCAAGAATTGGTTTTGATTTTGCCAAGGTCTTGAATGTGTCGATTGAATATTTGCTGATGGGCGGTGATGGTTCTGCACAAAAAAAATCGGAAGCAAAATCTGCTAGTAATATAGAAGATTTGTGTCAAAAATACAAAAAATATCACAATATAATAGAAGATTTTGATAAGCTTTCTCCAAAAATTCAAAAATCTGTGGCAAATATGATTCATGAAATTTCGGATAATTCGGAGAAATAATAAAAATCAGTTTTATATCAAAAAAAATTAACTATTGAAATCCCCAAATATCGGCAAAATGTTTTGTTAAAATAACATCCCTTTTCAAATTTTGAAAAAATTTTTTCAGTCAAATCCCCCAAAAAAATCCCGATAATCAATAAAATGGAAAACATAAAAATAATTGCAGCGAACAAAGATAATGACCTCATTCAAATTGCAAAAGAATTTTTGTTGCCTTACGAAAAATTTTGTATACAGTTGTTCGAAAGGTTGTGCCTAAAAGATGAAAATGTCCAAATTGTGACAAAAGAAATTGGCGATGATTTTGTTATTTGTGGAGCTTTTTCTCATTCACCAGGTGGAACTGTTTTGCCATTTTTTCTTGAAAAAGATTTTGATGTGGAACAAGGGTTAAAAGAATATTTTTCCCAACGCTCGGTTTTTTGTGTGTCTGGAGAAAAATCAAGTTGCGACTTTGTTGTCCAATGTATTGAATCAAATGAAAGTCAAAAAATTATCGAAAGACGGGAATTTATTTTTATGGAATCAAACAAAAAAATAGATTTGCCACAGAACGATGATTTTATTTTTAGACAGTGCAACAAAAATGATTCCGACTTTTTATATCCATTGCAGATTGCCTATATCCGTGAAGAAGTTGCACCAGGTGGAATTGATGTTAATCTTCCTGCTGAACGATTTACGATGGAAAAGCTTTTGAAAGATGGAAAAATTTTTACAGTGACAGACAAAATTGGAAAAATTATTTGCAAGGCACAGATCAATGGACAAAGCGATGCCTATCAATTGATTGGTGGTGTTTTTACTGCCACAAATTTCCGACAACAAGGTTATGCAAAATTTATGATGGAAAATCTAATTTTTA
>JAZUEV010000284.1:0-1800 GCA_045640345.1 Treponema sp. | reverse complement strand
AAAAGTATTTTTTAGAGATGCCCTATATTTTTCAGTAAAAACTGTTTAGACTTCCATTATCTGCTGAATCTGGGCATGTTCAACTGTTTGGTTGATGTCGTCCATTTCGCTTGTCCTGAAAGGTGAAAGAGGGATTCCATTTCTACCGAACACTGTGATAGGACCATAGTTGTACCAGGCATATCGAGCGAACATTGGTTCAGATACTTTCTCCGATGAAAGAACAATCTGGTTCATCCTTCCAATGTCCTTTCCAAATTCAAATCTGGCAGGATAATAGATTTTGTCGTTTCCTGCGATTTCGAATCCTGTAAAATCTTCCGGAACCTTGTTGCCCTGTCTTTCTTCCACTGCCTTTAGATTTTTGAGGGCGACTGAATCATCTTTCAAAACAAAACCGTCTTCCGCAAAATCGAAAGTCAAAATCATTTTTCCGTCTTTGCTGATAGCGTCCTTGAACAAAGGTCCATTGGCCTTGTCCTCTGTAATCAAGTTGTATGCTGTGTACAGTGCATTTGTCTCCAGTCTTTCGCCTAAAACCTTTTTGTGCTTTGGATGGATGTCGTCGAACTGTCCCAAATCAGCGGACACCGCCATACCTGTTTTTGCCACATTTTTATAGACCTTTGTCTGGGCTTCACGAATTAGGCACCAGTTTTTGTAGTCCTTGTCCTGTCGATATCTATTCTCTGTCAGCTGTACAAAGATCATTGGTAAAGTTTCTCTCCAGTCGCTTCTCCATTGGTCAATCATTTCACGGAAAAGTGTATAGTAGGAGTGTGGTTTGTGGTCATCGCTTTCACCCTGGTAAAAAATAAATCCCTTCAAAGTATAAGGAGCGACTCTCTGAATCATGCAGGTGTGCAGTCCTGTTGGTCTGTATGGATTCTTGCAGCTTTTTGGTCCAGGCCATTGACAAGGTCCCAAGATTTCCTGAACTTTTGCCCATTCGATATTTGGATTTTCTTTATAAAGCGCGTCACTTTTTTTCTGCCAGTCAGCGTGGTAGGCTTCATAGTCGTCGTATTCCTTGCACTGCTGTTCAATGGATTTACCTTTTGTGGCTTCAATCTGTTCATCGAGGTATGTCTTCAGGTCTTCGTGCTTAATAAGATGATTTTCGTCCATCCATGCGCTTGCCGAAGTTCCGCCCCAATTGCATCCGATAATACCGACAGTGACACCCAAATCTTTTGCAAGTTTTTTTCCAAAGAAATAGCCCACTGCCGACCAAGCTTTTTTCCATTCCGAATCCCATGTCTGCCAGGATGAGTTTTTTTCGCCCTCAAAAAATTTGTCATCCATCCATGCATTTTTTTGTGTATAGTAGAAACGGACATTTGGATCTTCAGTCATCTTTAATTCATCTGGTCCTTCAGTGCAGTTCTGTAGTTCAAATTCCATATTGGATTGACCACCTGCAAGCCACACTTCGCCTACCGCAATATTTGTGAACACCTTTTTTTCGTTCCCGCAGACTATTTCCAATGTCAGATTTTCCTGCGCGGGCAATGGTTTTAAAAAGGTTTCCCATTTTTCTCCACGGACTTTTGTGAGGTTTCCATCCAGCTTTGTTCCGTCTCTTGAAATCTTGACTTCTACAACCTGATTTTCAGATCCAGAACCAAAGACGCAGATATTTTTGTTTCTTTGAAGCACGCAATTGTTTGAAAAAATTGATGCAACTGAGAATTGTGCCATATATACTCCTATAAAAATTGCTGTTTTTGGAAATTTCCTGAAAAAAAAATCCAAAATTTAGGCAAAAAAATTTATTACTTAAATTCTATCACTAATTTT
>JAZUEV010000283.1:0-2304 GCA_045640345.1 Treponema sp. | reverse complement strand
TTTAAATTTTTTCAAGATAAAATTACATTAAAAGACTATAAAAAATTATAGAAATCTTTGGTAATTTTTTAGAGATGACCATATTTTATAAATCGAGGATATGAAATGAAAGTCCAGAATCAAATCAATCAAAAATGTTTTAAATCATCACAAGGATTCATCGAATCTTATCAGTCGTTGATAAAAAATGTAGTAATTCCATATCAATATGAAGTCTTGAATGACAGTTCCAAAGACAACAGCGAAAAAAGTCATGTCATTAAAAATTTTATCAACGCTGGAAATGTGTTGATTGGAAAAAGTTCAGGCGATGGATTTTATGGAATGGTTTTTCAAGACAGCGATGCAGCAAAATGGATTGAGGCAGTGGGATTTTGTCTTGCTATTTTTCCTGACAAAAAATTGGAAGAGACAGCAGACAATTTGATTGATATAATTGCCAAAGCACAAGACAGCGACGGATATTTGAATACTTATTTCACAATCAAGGATAAAGAAAAAAGATGGCAAAATCTTTGTGAAGGACATGAGCTTTATTGTGCTGGACATTTTATGGAAGCCGCTTGTGCTTATTACGAATCAACAGGGAAAAGAAAACTTTTTGACGTGATGTTAAAAAATGTTGAATGTATTTATAAAACATTTATTCAAGGCGATGAATTTATGCAGCAGTCATTTCCAGGACATCCAGAAGTTGAACTTGCGTTAATGAAAATGTATCGTCTTTCCAGAAATCCACATTGCTATGAATTGGCAAAACATTTTATTGATGTGAGAGGCGTGGATCCAAATCATTTTGAAAAGGAAGTCGCAAAAAGAAATTGGACAGTCTGGGGAAGTGACGGAAAAAATCCTGGATACAATCAAGCGGATCTGCCAGTCAGAAATCAAAAAGATGCAAAGGGACACGCAGTTCGTGCAGTCTATCTTTATACTGGAATGGCTGATGTTGCGTCTGAAGAAAATGATGAGGAATTAAAATCTGCATGTGAAAGACTTTGGAAATCAATTACAAAAAGACAGATGTATATCACAGGTGGAATCGGATCAACAGTTTTGGGAGAAGCATTTTCTGTGGACTATGATTTACCTAGCGACACTGCTTATTGTGAAACTTGCGCTTCCATTGGATTGATTTTTTTTGCGTCCAGAATGTTGGAAATGAATTTGGATAGAGATTATTCCGACACAATGGAGAGAGCTTTTTACAACACGGTTTTAGGTGGAATGCAATTGGATGGGAAAAAATTTTTTTATGTAAATCCATTGGAAATCGTTCCTGGAATTGCTGGAGTTTCTGCAACCCACAAACATGATTTACCCCAACGACCAAGTTGGTATGCATGTGCCTGTTGTCCGCCGAATGTCGCTAGATTGATTTCATCTTTTGGAAAATATGCTTATGGTGAAAACAAGGATACGGCATTCTGTCATTTATATGCGGCTGGAAAAATTGATTTTGCAAATGGAATTGAACTTTCATGTACGACAAAATATCCTTATGGTTTTACTGTGGAATATAAAGTTATGAATGCAAAGGAAAATTCTAAATTGTCTATTCGTATTCCTTCGTGGAGTAAAAAATGGTCTGCAAAAATTAATAATGAAATTAAATCATCAAATGAAAATCCTTTGAATCTTGAGAAGGGATATATTTATTTGGATATCAAAAAAAATGATTTAGTTGAAATTATTTTGGATGAAAATCCATATTTTGTTTATCCTTCAACAAAGATTCCTGACTTAAATGGACAGATTGCGGTTTGCCGAGGACCACTGGTTTATTGTGCAGAAGGAGTTGACAATGACGACAATGTTTTGGGTTTGAGTATTAACGAGTCTGGAAAAATAAAAATCCAGGATTCACAACAATGGACCAATTTGATTGTGGATGGATTTTTAACAAAGGACGATGAAAATCTTTACACAACAAATAAGCCAGAAAAAGAAATGAAAAATATAAAAATGATTCCTTATTACGCATGGGGAAACAGAGGCATAAACCAAATGAAAGTCTGGCTTCCTAGGTAATTGGAATCTCTAGAAATTGAAAGTTTTTGAGATTAGATAAGATTACCAATGTCACTAACCTATCATTAGGGGAGTCTCTAAAAAAATAAACTGTGCATCCTATAAAACAAAAGTCATTTCGACTGGAGGGAGTGAAACGGACGGAATGGAGAAATCTAAAAACAATGGTCATTATTGAGATTTCTCCACGCCGCTATCGCTCTGGTCGAAATGACAGAGAGTGTCATGCTGAATTCATTTCATGTTCAAGGTGGTTTCGACAAGCTCAACCAC
>JAZUEV010000282.1:0-2404 GCA_045640345.1 Treponema sp. | reverse complement strand
CATGGCTACGATCCGACTTCATCTTCCGGTGTCAGTGGATGGTGTTTTAGCTACAATCTTCGAACCTTTGAAATTGCAGCCGACGGAACTTATGATTATGAAGGTGAAGGCATCGTGAAAGTCCAATCCTCCGACCAGCTTTTGGAATCGTCCTTGGAAAAATATTGGTATCCAGATTACTATTCAAAGATGATTTCAAAAAAGGAAATCGATTTGAAGTATATGAAAGAGGATTTTGGATTTGACCCAGGCGCTGAATCAGGAACAATCAAAGTCAAGACGGACTCTGTCGATTTGGTCTATCCTTATGATGGCGTGACATCGACTGCTGACCATGTGTATAAAATGAATGGAACTCCTATCACCCTTACGCTTCGTAGCGAAAAATCCCTTCTTCTTCGATACACGGATGAAACAGGAAAACCATACAGCATCAATTTTGTCACATTGGAAGATGATGTTTCTGCTTTGATTCAAGGTGAACAGGCTAGACGAAACAGGGCATACAATACGCTTGTAAAAAATGGTCCTGGATATAGCAGTTCAA
The DNA here is from genome assembly GCA_045640345.1 of Treponema sp. Classification (GTDB taxonomy): domain Bacteria; phylum Spirochaetota; class Spirochaetia; order Treponematales; family Treponemataceae; genus Treponema_D. The sequence goes on along the minus strand of JAZUEV010000282.1, from coordinate 1,857 downwards.
ACTATGGTGCCTTGTCTTTCACAGGTGGAAACACATTTAGATGGACTGGTTATGAGAATCTTCAGCCTTCTATTATTGCAAGCGGCTCTGGTGTCAGTGGAACCGTCACATCCAAGTATTTTGTTCCAAAGACTTTGAATATTGAATTTGATGGACTTTTGACTTTTGTTTTCAAGAACTCCAGTCGTGAAGTCAATTTCTTCTATAAAAATGAGGCGAACGGTATTCGATTGTGTACTGCGAGAGTTGTTGTGACAAAAGATATTACCACAGGTCGAGAAGTGGCGGAGGTCAGCAAGCCTGATAATGCCCAGGTGCTTTTCTTTAATCACTGATGCCCTTAAAGGTTGATGGAATCTCTAAAGATAGCAGTTTTTGGAGACAACTTTGAAAAAACGATGTTTCAAGACTTGTAATTTTAGGGTTTAAGACTTGATAGAAATATGAAATATTCCGGACATCTCTGAAAAGTAATTTTTAGGGATGCCCTTGAACCGGAGTTTTTAGATGGCTTTTGTGCAATTTTCAAAAGTATCCCTTGCGTTCGGGGACAGGGATATTTTAAAAGACGTTTCAGTAAATCTACAGACCGGCAGTAAGGCTGCGTTGACAGGAGCCAATGGAACCGGTAAATCCACATTAATAAAAATCATGGCGGGATTGGTGGAGCCTGACAGTGGTGAAAGGATTACCCAAAAGGATGCCAGAATCGCCTATCTTCCTCAGAGTGGATTGGTCCACCATGGTTGTTCATTGAAAGAAGAGGCGGACAAAGCTTTCCAGTGGGGCTATGAGCTTCAGGACAAAATCGACCAGATTGGGGAACAGATGAAAAAATCTCCAGACCTTGCTGAAAAATTGGCTGTGGAACATTCCGAACTTTTGACCAAGCTGGAGGAATCTGGCTGGTACCGTCGTGATATGCTTTCCGAATCGGTTTTGATTGGTCTTGGATTCACAAAAGAGGATTTTACAAAGCAGACAGAAGAATTTTCCGGTGGATGGCAGATGAGAATCGCATTGGCTAAGGCTTTAATGTGCGGTCCCGACATTCTGCTTCTGGACGAACCTACAAACTATCTGGACATTGAAGCCCGCAACTGGCTTGAAAAATTCTTGACCGACTTTAAGGGTGGATTCCTTTTGGTCAGCCACGACCGTTATTTTCTGGACCATACTGTCAATGTGGTCTATGAACTTTTTGGCGGTGATTTAAAGCGCTATCCTGGAAATTTCAGTCACTACGAGGAAGTCAGGGAAGCGGAACTTGAAAGTCTGATTCATGCATACGAACAGCAGCAACAGGAAATCCAGCATCTGGAAGATTTTATAAATCGATTTGGATACAAGGCCACCAAGGCAAACCAGGCTCAGGAACGACAGAAAATGTTGGACAAGATTCTGGAAAACAAGATTGAAATTCCGGAAAGTCTAAAAAAAATGCATTTCACATTTCCTGAGGCACCTCATTCAGGACAACTGGTTTTGACTTTGGATAAGATCTGCAAGAACTACGGTGGTCCAAACGTAATCGACAATCTGGATTTTGTTCTGGAAAAAGGTGAGCGACTGGTTGTTGCAGGACGAAACGGTGCTGGAAAATCAACTCTCCTAAGGATTGTTGCTGGCGTTGATTCAGATTTTACTGGGGAAGTGAAACTGGGTGCCGGTGTTAGTGTCGGTTACTTTTCCCAGGACTCAGCAGAAAAAATCAGTGGCAGCGAAACCATTTTGCAGAGACTAGAAAGCAAGTGTCCCCTGGAACTGATTCCAAAAGCCCGTGACATGTTGGGTGCGTTCCTGTTCCGTGGCGACGATGTTTTTAAAAGCATAAACGTTTTGTCCGGTGGTGAAAAA
>JAZUEV010000281.1:0-11215 GCA_045640345.1 Treponema sp. | reverse complement strand
AGTTGTTGTTGTTCCATCATTTTCAGATAAAAAAGATGCAGTAAGATTTCCCCTTTGATTTATATTTACTTCAAAAGATATTGCACAAAACTGCGAACCATCCTCATTGGATATAGGACTTCCAACCATTATATTTTCTATCGTCGGTAAGAGAGTCTTTTTTTCCAAGCACACATTTGTTTTGCACATCCTAAAAGGTTCAACTTTTATATTCTGTGTAACTCCAGAACAAAAAAAAGATTTGTCACTTTTATAAAAAGCGCAACATTCAACATCGTAGTCACCTGCAGTCAAATTGTTAATTTGTACCAACTCATTTTCCTGAGCAGGGATTTTTGTTTCCGTAGGACCTTTTATATCCAACTCATAATATATTGATTCAGCTGCATTATCGTTTGAACTGCTTGTTATTCCTGCCATAACCTGACCATCTGATGAAACAAAAGTTCCTTCTCTTGACGGAACTGAATAATTCGGCATTCTTAAAATTAAAGACCCACCCAATTCATTTGAACAGGAAATAAAAACAAAAATCAATGGAAACAAAACAAATAAAATTTTCCTCATCCTAATCCCTCCAATTTTTTTCAATTTAAGGTCTTCTATAAAAAGTATTTTTTAAAGATCCTAATCATAATTGTAACTCATTTCCATAGCTTTGTCATTTAAAATCCAGCAAAATAAAAAAACATCTTTCATTTTTCAATTTATAGACATCCCGACTACGCTCGATGTGACATTTTTCAATTTTCGCTTTCCATTTTTTAAATTTCATTTTTCAACTTTCACTTTTCACTTTTCACTTTTTTTTATATACTAAAACAAATGACTATCAATTCAAATCAACTTACTTTTATTTTGGACAACACACCACCTGAACAGAACATTATGTTGGTGGGAAAACATGGTATCGGAAAAAGTCGTATCCTTGAGGATTATTTTTCAGACAAGGGTTGCAAAGTCGTGACTCTTTTTTTGGGACAAATGAGCGACCCTGGCGATTTGATTGGGCTTCCTGAAAAAAATGAAAAAACTGGCAAGACTGATTTTATGTTGCCATACTGGTTTCCCGTTGAGAATGAACCGATTGTGCTTTTTTTGGATGAGCTTAATCGTGCAAGACCTGAAGTTCTTCAGACCATAATGGATTTGACTTTGAATCGAAAGTTGGCGGGAAAAACTTTGCCAAAAAACAGTCGCATAATCAGTGCCGTAAACAATGGTAATGAATATCAATTAACAGATTTGGATCCCGCATTGATTAGCCGATTTAACATTTATGAATTTGCACCCACTGTTCAAGATTGGATTGATTGGGCAGAAAAATCTGGTCTTGACAATCGAATTATAAATTTTATTTCCGAAAATCCAGAATATCTTGACGGTGATGAATCTTCCGAACCAGGCTCATTGGAAAGAAGTCCAGACCGTCGTAGTTGGGAAAGATGCAGCAATATCACAAAAAAATTTTCTGAATTAAGCGATTTGCATAAACCAATCGTTTCTGGAATTTTGGGGTCTCGTGTTACAAGTCTGTTTTTTAAATTTGTTAACCAACATAATTTTCCCAGCGCAAAACAGATTTTAAATAGCAACGATTTTTCTTCTATAAAATTGCAGCTCTCCAAATTAACACCAGCTGATTTTACGCAGATAAACAATTCCATTTTTAATTATATAGAGTCCCAGACTTTTGATTTTGAAAAAAAAGAGTTGATTGCAAAAAATCTTGAAAACTATTTTGATTTTATTTTACAACGACTTGAAATTGCTTCACATTTTATGTCCCTCATAAGTGCAAAGAATTTTCCAAGGACTTTGATTTTTATTTCGGAAGATTGTAAAAGTCTTTACAAAAAAATTTTCGAGGCACTGTAATTGATTCAATCTGCAATTGAAAAAAAACTCAATTCGATTTCTCAAAAATGGTTTTATTCCGAGCCACTTTTATTTTCAGTTTTTTGCACACATTCAATTTTACCAAATCCACATATCAATGTGCCAATGCGTAGCGGAAGAATGTGCATTGAATATTCAGAAGAGATTTTGCAAAAATTTAGTGACCAGCAGATTGAAGAATATTTAAAAATCGAAGTACTAAGAATTTTATTTTTGCATCCTTATTCCAGAAAACCTTTTAATGCACAATCGTCCATTTTGTTAATGGCAAGCGACGCAGTTATAAATCAATTGTACAAAATCAATGTGCCGCTTAACGGTGTGGAATATTTAAAACGAACGGTGGGAACTTTTGCAACTTTTCCCGACATGAGTTTTGAACAGTGGTACAAATATTTTTACGACCTTATAAAAAATAATCGCAATGGAGAAAACGCAGGTTTTACATTTGTTGATGTAAATGAATTTGATCAAGGTGCAGAACTTTGGGAAGAAAATGAAGAGGCTCAAAAAAATATTGAAAACCAAATTCAAAAAGCCGATGCGGATCAAGGTTGGGGAAGCATGGGTAGAAATGCAATTCGTGTTTTAAAAGAGTCTGCTGATTTTTCTTTTGACTATCGGCGTGCGTTGAATCAATTCAGACAAAACATTGTCAGTGCAAATAGAAAATTGACTCGCATGAGACCAAGCCGTCGTTATGGTTTTAAAGCCATGGGAAGTCGTTACGAAAGAAAAGCAAATATTTTAATTGCCGTTGATTCCAGTGGTTCAATTCAGGAAGATAGTTTTGAGCATTTTTATAAAGCCATAAAAAATATTTTCTTTTTGGGAATCATTGAAAAAATTGATTTGATTTTTTTTGACGTGAATTTGAAAAACAGTCAACCAATTAGATTTTCAAAAAATATTAATCTGGATGAAATCAAAGGAAAAGGTGGCACTGATTTTCAATGTGCAATTGATTTTTTTGAAAACCATTTGTCCGACTATAGCGGCATGATTGTTTTTACCGATGGAGATGGAGCAGTCCCAAAAATCAATACGCAGAAAAATATTTTGTGGATTTTGGATACAAGACTTGCTTACGAAAAAAATAAAAATTGGATAGAAAATCTTGGCGGATGCAAAGCCACTTATCTACCATTTTAAAAGAGGAAAAAAATGTACGAAGATGTTGAAGCAGATTTTTGGAAACAGATTTTAGTAACACTGCAACAAAAAAATATGACCAGAATTGGAGCTCAGTCCCTTTATTTTGACGGAGTAGAAAAAGCTTTTAACGAGTTTTCAAAAAACAAGCCAGATGTAAAATCATCTCTCGAAATGGCATCGTCCTATGCAACAATTGAAATGGAAGTTTCCAGCACAATTAAATTTAGACTTTTTATCCAGTCACAAATCAAAGGAACACTTCTTCAAAAAAATGGAAATGATTTTATAAAAATTGCCGACGCAAAATTTCCTAATGACCCATTTCCAGAAATCGTTTATTTTTTTGACCATCTTTCGGAAAATCTCGAACAACTTTCCAAAATCACAAATGATTCAATCCACAACAATAAAAAACAACAGATTGCTGGAGAATTTTTAAAAGCTCATTTGGACAAAAAATATAAAAACCAAGCTTGGACTTTGGACACAGTTGCAGATGGATTTATTTTGACAGTCGAAAATCAACAAAAACATATTTCGCTGGAAAACCTGTTTGAAAACAATTACGATTTTTGATTTTTTAAATTACCGTCTTCAGCAAAGATGACTTACATCAGTCATTTCGACTGGAGAGAGCTGTGGCGAACAGAATGGAGAAATCAAAACAATGGTCATTAATGAGATTTCTCCATGTGCGTCCCTTAGCAAAAATGAATAAAAAGAGTACTCATCTTAATTTAATCCAAACGACCTTTGACTTTATGTAGAAGGTTTGACAAACTCAACCACAGATTTTTGTTCGTCATTTTGAATTATGTTCGCATGACATTTTTATAAAACAACGGTCGCTTATGAAAATCTCCACCGCTTAATTGAAATGACAAGTGTTGATTTATTTCCACGACTTTTTATTCAATCACTGCATTCAGATTAACACTTAAAAATCCTGCACGACTGGTTTTATAAAAATTGGTCTGTTCCCAGGCAACGTAAAGTGTATTACCAGCGATGGCAAAATCACCATAGGTATAGCCGGCGGGCAAAAGTGGTAGTCTAAAAGCCAAAACATCGTCGCTATGGATTTTTTTAATATAAACAGTTCCGTCGGCAAAAACTGCGGTCACATAATTTTCATTGGCACCAGCATTTGCATATTGAGGAACAGCCCCACTTCCTTGTTGATAATATTGAACAGGAGATGTTCCGCTACCATTTTTCCAAGTAATATTAAATGTAAATTCGCTCGGTATAGATGCAACCAATTCTTTTAAAGCTTCAGGAGCTGATGTAAAAAATTTTGGTAGATTTACAGAACGATATTCTTCCTCTGTTGATTGTCTAAATGAAAAATCAGTTTTACTAGAAATTGCTGGCTGCAAATCCGTTATAGGCAATTTACTTTCCCAGTTGAAATAAGAGAACTGTACTCTTTTGCCTTCTTCAATCTTTTTTGCACAACAAGCCCAAGTTTTACCATCCCAGAAAAATCCTGCAATCTGTTGTTCTTCTTCAAGCTCCAAATTTTCATAAGACACCAATGGATAAAAACTTCTTGCATTAATGTCAAACTCAACCAAAAAAGGTCTGGAAGGTTGAACCGCCGCAGAAATAGATCCTTCAAAATCTTTGTTGAAAAAACTGCTTCGATATAAATAAAAAATCGGTTTGCCTTCACAAAAGACCAATGAATCAGCTGTCACACCAGAAAAAATAGAGGCATCGCTATGAAGAATGATTGAATCCTCCGTAAAAGTCAACATCCCCAAACGGTTAATCAAGGCATAAGCAGTCGAACCATCGCCATAAGGAACTGTCCCTGCGCTGGCAAATCTAACAGTTTCGGTCCAAGGAAGTTCCATAGATTCTGGAGTGTCCTGGGGCAAATCACATTTTTCAAAAGATGTTTCTGTAAAATAGTACCATTGATGATTTTTTTGCACCGTTTTTAATTCCAAACTGTCTCCCAAACTCTTGTCCTCAGATTTTGAGACCTGTTTTTCGTTGCAAGAAATCAACAATATAATAGAAGAAATCAATAAAAATCCTTTTGAAAAAAATGACTTAAACATTCTTCGATTATACACTAAATCCACAAATAATTCTACTTGCCGACTATCTTAAAGTCCGTCTTTTTTAGATTTCCTGCCGCAATAGCCTTAACAATTCTGTCGGTATCCAAAAACCAGGGATTTTCAAATCCTTCCACAGTCTGGATAAACTTTTTCCAATTAAATCTGGACACAAAATCTTGCACTTGATTTGGACGGTCAGTGGAACTTCTATAAAGTCTGTCGGCAATATAAGCGGCATAACCATTTTTTTTCGTCACTAGAGTTTCAAACGGATAAATCGCTCCAAGGGGTAAAAGCCTGCGACCATTTTTTATCGGATAGACCAATACACCAACGACCACATTTTTTGGTAAATCCAAAATAAAAGTGTTTTGATTATTCTGCATAAAAAACTCATCAACCAAATCCCCTGTGCAAACAGAGACTTCATAGAAATCATGGTCAAGAGAATTATTTTCTACAGAAAAAATAGTTTCAGTGTTTTCAGAAAACAAAGAACATCCAACAAACAAAAAAGATAAAATCAATAAAAAATATTTCCTCACATTAATATAATATGCTTTAAAAATCAAAATCCGCCCTGAATTTGTACAAAAATTTGAATTTTTTTTTATTTTGTCGAAAAAAATTTATCGATGGCTTACTACAGTCATTTCGACTGGCGGAAGTATAGCGACCAAAATGGAGAAATCTCAATAACTAATGTCGTTTATAAAATTTCTCCACGCACAGTTCTTGGTCGAATCAATAGATTGAAAATTTCGTATTGGTTTTTACTTTTTAAAATCCAATGCTAATTCCTATATTGGCAGAAAGACCACCAATAGCAAAAGATTTTAGGAAATCACCACTGCTTGTACCAATAGAAGCTGTCAATTCCAGGACTCTTGCATTTAAGTACAGTCCCAAAGAATGAGCAAAAATCTTATCAGTGTATTGAGTAGTAATATTCAATCCCAAAATATTAAAGAGATGAATAACTGCGTCTAAACTATATTCAGGATATATGCTAGAAAGCTGGAAGTCTTTTCCAAATGGATTTTTCATTGCCACTCCCACCTTTGGATGAAGGATTATAAATGGCAAAGGTCTAAAGGCACACTCCACACCAGCTCTCATAGGTCTGTTAACTGTGAAAGTCGTATCAATTGCTTCCACATCAGAAATATGATAGTCCATTGTAAAAGCTTCACCTTCAGGATCCTGTGTAGTAAAGTGAGTCAAAAATCCTTCCATGTCAAATGAAAAATCGGCAGAACCTTTCACACCATTGTTAAGTCGCCCCGGAACAATAGGTATATTTGCATAAAATCCCAAATCCAATTTTTCGGACAATGGAAATTCAACCTGCGCGGCAATATCAAAACCACCACATCCAGCACTGTCTTTGATTAAATCAGGGTTACTAAAAATCGAACCGACAGAAAAAACATCAAATGTTGAAACAGGATTTCCGCCTTCATCGATTGATTCTTTGAAACAAGACGACATATTCATAGCCGTATAAACAGAGAATCCAGCGTCACCTCTGACAGAGACTTTTCCATCAGAACCAGTGATATATTTTAGGCTAACATTCGGATTTGGAAGATAGACAATAGGAACAAAATAAGTTGGTGTAGCCCTTACCTTGAGTTTGCCTAAAGACATATAAACAGTTGCAGAGGTTTCCACAAAAAAAGATAAATCAGCAGACAAAGTAGTTTCAACTTCAGTGTCCAATTCGTTTCCATAAGCCAACAACTTAAAGAAATCTTTTGAAACTCCAATTCTTGCGTTAAGACTTTCTCCCATCCTAAAACCAGCACCCCAACCGGCAATAATCAAATCCGTGTGGAAATCAATTTTTTCATTCGCCTCCACAACAAAACCTGCACCGTTCATGCCTTTATAGATTTTTGGAAAATCAATAACAACTTCTTTCTGGAAAATATCGGACACACCTACAAGGTTCTGACCTGCTCCAACGCTGGCATCTATCCCCATTTCAAAAAATCGATGTGGAAAATAGATATCCGCAAAAATTGGGAGGCTCGCCAAACAAGCTGCTATAATAGTAACAATCTTTTTCATATATGCACCTCCTGGTTATTTCTGCCACACACTAATTGGCTCATCATCGTTCATTTGAACCACAGCAATAATCTGTGCACCCAAAGCCTTTGGATCATTCATTCCACTGCGAGAAACAGTCAATCGTTCAGGCATTGCATAAACCGACGATTCACTATCCTTTAATTCTCGTCCCAACTGGATTGTAATATCTGGATGGAAAGGATAGTTGGTCATAACAGACTTTATATCCTCAGCAGTAAACTGGTTTGATGGTTCTGTGACTGCATGGCGACCAGTTTTGAAGTTCAAAGTCTTGTTCAATCCGGTATTACCATTTGTGTCCACAATTTTTGCAGACAAATCCAGATTCTTGAGCAAATTGTTGGTGACCGTATAATCAAATCCCATGTACTTAATCAAATCCACATAACTAGCAAATTCTTCAGTAGACGAGGCATCTGATCTTTGCAACAAATCTGAATAGTTACCGCTTTCATCAGGTGTGTTATAGTCTTTGTTGGCAAATTCCATAATATTTACACTGATTGGAGCTTTCAAATCAAAATCAAAGGACAAAAGCATACCATAGTCCACAGCCAGACTTTCTTCTTTGCCAGAAGTCATCTGTGAAGCATACAGAGTTTTGTTTTCACCACCATCGATTCCAAGTTCATAATTGAGCTTCATTTCGGAGACATTCTCCATAGACAGGATTTCATTCAACTCTGCTTTTACGGTATAATGATTTTCTTCCATATAATATGCAAGATTATTTGGATCCGACTTATTGCCGAGGACTTCTTTTGTTGAATCACTTGGCCAAGCAACAGGATTAACCAAATTCATTTTTTTCTTTGATGTCGGGGCAGTAGTTGTCTGGTTCATAAAATCATAATACTTTTGTACATCTCCCTGTTTGTAAGACAGATAAAGTTTTCCACTCAAATCCATGTTCCTAAAAAGGTCTGAATCCTTGGATTTTTGAGCAAAAAGATACATAGGGAAAGTGTGGATTTTTATATTTTTGATAGCATCTTCAGCAACGGAAAATCCTTCCATCAAAGAATCCACACTGAAATTAAAATCCATATCCCCTGATTTGTTGAAGCTAGACAAATTCAAATCAGCAGAATCCCAATCAAACAACAGTTTTTCCAACTTGATTCCCAAATTATAGTCCTTGCCAAGTTCAATATCCTTCAAGGTAAAATCGTTGGCATTGTCAATCAATATGTTGAAAGACAAATATTTTTCAGATTTTGGGAACTTGATTTCAGGATAAGCTTTCCATTCAACATTTTTATTGTTTGCACCAGCTTCAATAGTTCCTGTTGTATTAAAATAGAAACTGCTTGAATCTTTTTTGAAGGCCTGGAGTTTCAAATCAATGTTGTTTCTAGCAGGCAAAGTATTTGTGACGGAACATCTAAGTCCAAATCCATCACGAGATTCTAAACTTGGAGTTCCATCCGGCAAAGTCTTTTTTGCTTTGAAACTGATTGTGTTTATAAAATCCGTAAGCGATGAAGGAAGTTCGACAGACCCAGCATCTCCATTGGTTGGCAAGGAGAATCCAGAAAATCCCATGGCAGCCAAATCCACTCTTGCTGATTTAAGCTTGGTCAAAGAGACTTTTGCATTGCAAGAAAGTTTTACATCAGTTTTTCCATCTTTCAATGTGATTGTGGCATTATTTACGGACAACTGAGGATGAATTTTTGCTGTCAAAAGTTTTGAAGTTGCTGTATTGATTGTTGCATTCCAATTATAGCTAGTGTTGAGGATATTTCCATCGGTTATTGGAGTTTGGGACAACGTTGAACTGGTCGCACCATCAATCTTGAGTCCGTCAGAATCATTCAAACTCAACTTTACTCCCGACCATCCATCTGGACTTGGAATTTTGATTTCGACTTTCGCATTTTCAAATTCAATTGATTTTATGGCATCAGGAATTTTTGATGTCAAATCGATTTGAATGTTATTGTCCAAATCTGTTGATGAGACTCCCAATTTTGTAACATCGGTAGCAGTGAATCCTGTAATCTTTTTTGGCATCAAATCAACAAAACTTGCGCTAGCCTTGATTGTGTGGGTCTCGGACGAATTTCCGCCACTCATTTTTCCTTCAAATTCAATTTCCAATTTGCTGGTCAACCCATTGGCATTGGTCATCGGAAGTAAAATATCCTTATTTTTTGTAATATCCTGATAATCACCGCTATTGCTAAGGACATTTCCATTTTTATCCTTGAGAGTCGCCCTCAACAACATAGCAAAATCTGGTGAAAAAGGATTTTCGCTATTTTCAGTAAAAGTTATCTTGATTTTTCCAGATTCATAATACATTCGGTCAAAGGAAATTCCATCTTCTTCGTTTGCACAATTTATTGCAACTGTTGGCAAAAAATCGGGACCAAAACTTCTACTTCCACCTTCTGTAAAATTTGGAGATTCCGTAGATGCTTCAATTGGCTGTAATTTGGATGAAAAATCAGGAAGAGGAATTTCCACAGTTTGAGGCAAATCGATTTTTTCACCAGCCCTCAGAGGAAAGTCCTGATTAAAATCACCCAAGGCACCATCCAGATTCATATTCTGCAAAACCGATCCAATATCAACAGGAACAGACATTCCAGGAAAACGAATCATATAATTGAGAATATCCGGTGAATCTGGTGAAATATAGTCGTAAACAGTCGCCTGGGACATAAAACCTTGAATATTGTTTCTCATGGATTCGGAATTCAATGTCTGACTCAAATCATAAGAAGCAACACCAAGAGGAACTTGAAATTTTGCATCTGTTTTTATTGCCAAAGATTCTGGCATCTGGAAATTACCACAGGAACTTAAAACAACAGTCAGGAACACACCCAACACAATTCTTGTATTTTTGTGCATATAACCCTCCTAACAAGACCTCATATTGATCCATAAATTGATAGGGCATATCTAAAATAATTTTAGAGATTCCCAATAACTACAATTTTTATGCATTGGAACGGTCATCCATAATTCAGACCACCCCTATCTTATATTATAACCTAAAAACATTACAATGGAAACAAAGTTTCTTAAATTTCAGTGAAATTTTATAGTCAGCAAGGCGAATGTCGATTTTCGCAAAACAACGTCATTCCGAACTTGATTCGGAATCTCTGAATCAACCAAATGGACAATATTTTAGAGATGCTGAACTAAATTCAACATGACGGAGTTTTTGGGACAAGACACTCACGATTTTTTGGTTTTGCCAGTATTTACTGAAAAGTCTTTTTTAAGAAACAAAAATTTGAAGTAAAAACAGTTACACTCAAAACTTACTTGAAAAAAGTTAAGTAAAAAACTATAATGCTTGCTATGAACGGTGATTTAATAGAAGAATTTTTGGAAAAGGCATCCATCGATGCTCTAAAAAAATTGGTCGAAACAGAAGATGTGGGAGAAGCCTCCTCAAATAGTGTGATTTTGGCTTCATCCTTTAGTGGCTCAGCTGCTGAATTTGAGCAAATCGCCGATGAATCAACGGACGATGAAAAAAAGCTTATCTCAAGTTTCAACAACAATTTGGTACTGCTCATTCAGAAAACCTGGGTTGAAAAATCAGACGAGGATTTAAAAGCCAGAGTGCTGTATGACCTTCAGGAAGTAACAAATCTTTTGGGACAAAAAAACTATGTCCTTACCTACCCACTCTTCCTAGAAATTGTAGAGACTGTTGTTTATCTGATGTTCGGAAATCAGTCCAAGGCAAAAGACTTTGATGAATATGCCCTCCGCATTGACCCCGAATTTGGAATTTTCTGGTGGTACATCAAGTCTCTCCCAAAAGACCAAAACTGGACAAGCGGAAAAATCAGAATCGCAATCCTTTTGGGTATGTATTTCTTGGCAAACTACTAAGATTGAAATTTGGTCGGTTGCTTAGATAATCAAGGCAATCGATTTTTTATGATTTCGACTTTATTACTTTCCAGTCTAAAATTGATTGGAGTATCTAAACGGGGCTGTCCAATAAGTATAGGAAACCT
>JAZUEV010000280.1:0-2340 GCA_045640345.1 Treponema sp. | reverse complement strand
TGTCCACGAACAGGAAGTCCCTTGCGGTGGCGCAATCCACGATAGCTACCAATATCAATGAGACGCTTAATGTTCAAACCGATTTCAGAACGAAGTCTACCTTCAGTCTTGTAGTTCTCATCGATTGTCTTACGGATGAGAGAAAGTTCATCCTCAGAAAGGTCATTAATCATTCTGTATGGATCTGTGTTTGTCATTTCACAAATCTTGTTAGCTGCAGAACGACCAATTCCGTAGATATAAGTCAATGCAATATTGACATGCTTGTTTGGGAGGTCAACTCCTGCAATACGTGCCATCAGTTACTCCTCAACCCTGTCTCTGCTTGTGCTTTGGGTTTTCACAGATAATGCGGACAATACCGTTTCTTCTGATTACCTTACACTTATCGCAGATTGGTTTTACACTGGTTCGTACTTTCATCAAAGTCCCCCTAGTTTTTGCGACTTATACTGAGCCATGGCAATTCGAAGTAGAAACACACTACCATGAATTACAACTCAATATCCCACTGCTAACTAAGTAGCGGTGAGATAGTATAGCACAAAAACGTTATCTTGTTCTAGTCTTTTTAAAGACTTTATTAACAAAAAACCAATTTTTTTTTACAAGCTTCTTGGTTTTAATCCCTTCTTTGTAAATCCATCATGGTGATGCATCTTAAGGAGGGCCTCAACCTGAGACATTGTATCCAAGATAACTCCAACAATAATCAAAAGTGATGTACCACCCATAAGCATTGAAATGCTTTCAGGGAACTTGAACACCAAACGGATAATTGTAGGAAGAATTGCAACGAGTGCAAGATACAAAGAACCAGGAAGAATCAAACGATTCAAAACCTTCTGCAAGTATTCTTCAGTCTTGTCTGTTCTGATTCCTGGAATGGAACCACCGTTTTCACGAATGTTCTTAGCAATTTCAGTTGGGTTAAGAGTAACCTGTGTATAGAAATATGCAAAGAATATAATCAACAAAACTTCAATTACATTATAAAGCCAACCAAGTGGATTTAAAGCTTGTGTCACAGCTGTGAGCCATGGTGCCGCTCCAGAACGACTGGCAAAACCAGTTGCAATCTGTAATGGGAAAGTCAAAAACGCTGATGCAAAAATAATTGGGATAACTCCAGATGGATTAATCTTGAAAGGAATGTAAGTGCTCTGTCCGCCGTACATCTTGCGTCCAACAACACGTTTTGCATAGTGTACTGGAATCTTGCGTTCTCCTGACTGTTCATAAACGATGAAAGCCATCAAAACAACGTACAAAATCAAAGCAATCAAAGCAAAAACAACATTAACCCGTCTGTCCTGTATACTTTTTACCAATTCATAAATAGCACTTGGCATACGAGCAACAATACCAGCAAGGATTATCATTGAAATACCGTTTCCAATTCCATGGGCGGTAATCTGATCTCCAATCCATACTGTTATCATTGAACCTGCAGTCACAGTTAAAATTGCAACCATGTTAAATTTCCAACCACTGAGAACCAAAACCCCAGGAACCTGCTGACTGATAGAATCAGCATAAACAGTGATTACATAAGACTGAAGCAGACAAACGAATATTGTTCCTATTCTTGTCCACATCTGAACCTTCTGCTGACCACCTTCTTCCTGGGCAATTCTCTTGAGTGATGGGAAAATAACCAGTGCAAGCTGAAGGATAATCTGTGTTGAAATGTAAGGCATTACACCCAACATGAACACAGAAAATCTTTCAAATGCACCACCGGCAAAAAAATCCATGTAGCTGGCAAACGCGCTTTCTGCACCGCTTCCTAAGTTTTCAAAATACTGAGCCAACAAAGTTGCATTGATTCCTGGAATCGTTAAAATACTTCCCAAGCGGAACACGGCGAGAATGAACAATGTAAAGAACACCTTTGAACGGAGTTCTTTTACCTTGAACATATTTACTACTGCATTGTTTGCCATCAAACTACTCCAATGTCTAATTATTCAGCTTTTGTAGCTGGAGCTGAAACAGTTCCACCAACAGCTTCAATCTTAGTCTTTGCAGACTTTGAAACCTTGTCAACACAAATTGTCAACTTCTTTGTGATTTCTCCATCGCCAAGAACTTTGATCAATGTACCAGACTTTGTGAGCAATCCCTTTGCCTTCAAAGAAACTGCGTCAACTGTTTCACCGTCTGCATACTTTTCATCAAGCTGTCCCAAGTTGAAAATTGAGAATTCCTTCTTGAACATGGCATTGCTAAATCCACGGCGAGCGATGCGACGATAAAGAGGCATCTGTCCACCTTCGAATCCAACATAAACCTTTCCACCAGAGCGAGACTGCTGTCCCTTGTTACCCTTACCAGCTG
>JAZUEV010000279.1:0-2105 GCA_045640345.1 Treponema sp. | reverse complement strand
TGTTAATTACTGCTTGGATTCAAAAAACTATTCTCAAGAAATTACTTATAAAGTCTCACCATATGAAACGGAAGGCTCATCTGAATGGATATATACTCTGTTTCCAGAAGTCGGAATATAGGATTTTACACCAAAATCTTTAACTAGGATTTCCATCCCAAATCAATGGCGTTTATTATCGAAACAAATTTATTTGGAGAAGATTTAATGAAAAAAAATAAATGGCTTGTTGCATTGTCAATGCTTTTCATCCTGACACATTCGTCGTGCGGCTACAAGGATTCATTTTATAACAAGTTCTATCTTTATTCGTGCAATTATACCGACAAAGAAATCGAATTGAGATTTCAAAGGAAGGGAAAACCGAAAAGTGTTCACGTTCAAGGCGAATCCTGGAAAATAGATGAATTCAGGGGATTCCTAAAGAAAGGTCATTTCGAAGATTCGGAAGTTCAGCTGATAGTTGACGGCATTGTGATCGAAAATAGAGAACTAACTTTTTCTTATCCAGAACAAAATGTATATTCATATTGCGCATACGGAGGATGCTACACACGAATAAATATATCATCTGACGAAAAGGGGAGATTTTCTATGGAGTTTTCTTATGATCTGGATCCTGAAACTCAATTAAAACAGGCACACTAAAGAAACCTATACAAAATTATAAGAATTTATATACTAGACAAACTGTTTATTTACACATAAAGTATAGTAAATTGTATTTTTATCTATATTTCTATCATAGAGGGAAACAAAATTATGAAAAATAAAATCGCAAAAAGAATTTGCATACCGCTGTCCATCGTGTTTTTGGCGACAATCCTTTTAATCCTCATTCTTGAGAATCGCTATTATGTCAACTTTGACAACAAAACTTTTACAGTTTGGGATACAGCGGACGGTTGCTACATAATCCCAAGTAAATATAAAAAATTGATGCCGCCTAAAGAAAATTTTATAAAAATGGAAAGCAATATCGAACTGATTATTTTTGTGGATGATGATGATACATACAATATTTTTTGCAACCATTGCTATTACGACGGATGCAAACCGGAAGTTACGTTGACGGAAATTAATTATAAAGTTTACGCAAGGGAATCTAAAGATCCATATTCAAAAATGAAAATATTTGAGGAAAGCGATTGCAGCTATTTTGACTATGAGGCGAAGGAAAATTGGGGACATGTAAAAGAAAAGGGCGATGTCTCTGTCAAATGTGTCCTAACGGCTGATTTGAGATGGTTTGCACAACGGTTCATCACAGGCATGGCACATTTTTTGGGAACAAAGAATGATCATAAAAATTGAAATCGAAAAAGTGGAGACAAAAGCCTATCCACCTAAAATGTGACGGCGGACAGGCCGACATAAAATCTTTATGACTCCTGAATCTGTTGAGCCAGCTCCTGTTTAGCAGTCTCTTCGGCAATAAAGTTCCTGTATTTTTCTGGATTCGCCCTGAACGCCACGATTGGAGATTCCTTGTCAACCATGGCACGGGATAAAGCCTGCTTTGATTCTTCAGCAAGTCTTGATCCTGAAATAAGTCTCATATTGCGGTTAGCTATGCCGATGGAAACGATATGGTAGTCCTTCTTTTGTGCCAGCACGGAGATAATATCGGTATGAAGGTTTTCAGATTTTGCTACAGCTCCGTCACTGTCAAGCCCAAGAACAATGCCTATGCATCCAGTTTCCCTGTACTCAAAAATCATGTCCCGGAATTTGAATGTATCGGAAATCAGTTTGCAAATCTCCACCCCAGATTCGCTTGACCAGTCCACATCCTTTATGTCGATGGATATCAACGCCAAATCCTGGTCGGAGGAAGCGCATCTCATAAGTTCTGAGTCCAATCGTGGAAGCAGATATTCTTCCCAACCAAAGCCTGTCACTGGCGAAAACAGTCCCTCAGGAACACCTCTTTTCACGGTGGCAGGAACATCGCTTTCTTTTTTTTGTTCCAATACCGGCAGAGGTTTTAAAACTTTCTGGTCCTCCGTCAGCTCTTTTTTTTCAATCTCAAGCACAACTGGCTCTTCAAAATTATTTTCAGGAATCAAATCCTTTGTCAAAGCCTGATATTCTTCCTGTGTTAT
>JAZUEV010000278.1:0-2796 GCA_045640345.1 Treponema sp. | reverse complement strand
CTGGTCAACCTTTGTTCCCTTCATGTCGGAAATCTTTTTGATCTGGTCAGGCTTGTAGTTGATTGTACATACCGGTTCAAGATTGCTCAAATCGAATGTGTAGACCTTTTCATAACTTGCATCAGGATCGTCAACCCACTTTGAATATTCCTTCAGGGCATCTTCCTTTGTCGCAAATTCATCCTTTATGAATGGCCAGAGATAATCAACCGTCTGCATGTCAGGGAAACAGATACCGCTTGTACCGCCCGCTTCGATAGCCATGTTGCAGAGTGTCATTCTTTCTTCCATGTTGAACTTGTCAACCACAGGACCTGTGAATTCCATGACACAGTTTGTTGCACCGTTCACACCAATCTGTCCAATGATATAAAGGATAACATCCTTTGCGTAGACACCTTCCTTGAGGTTTCCGTTCAAAACGAATTTGATGGCCTTTGGTTCACGGAATGAACAGACTCCCTTGAGGATACCAACTTCCAAGTCCGTTGTTCCAACGCCAGCGGCGAATGCTCCAAATGCACCGTGGGTACATGTGTGGCTGTCACCCATGATTACTGTGAATCCTGGACGAACAAATCCCTTTTCAGGGAAAATAGCGTGGCATACACCGTTGCTTCCAATATCAAAGAAATCCTTGATGTCGTTGCGCTTTGCCCATTCCCTGATGATCTTTTCCTGCATGGCACACTTTGAGTCTTTTGCAGGTGTGACATGGTCGATAACCGCCTTGATTTTTGTGCTGTCAAAAACCCTGTCCATGTTCCTGTCAACCAAGTCATTGATGGCGATAGGTGTTGTGATTTCGTGGCAGAACACTCGGTCCAGTTTCAAGATGTTTGTGCCCTCGAATGGCTTGTCAACCAGGTGGGCATCAAAAATTTTCTGTGCAATAGTCTTTCCCATTTTCTTATCCTTATATTATGGAATAGAGTTTACTTTAATTATAGTTAGATTTCATGCCTTGTTCAAGACTGCCGATGGATTCCAAGGAATTCTTCATAAAATTCTGGACAAGGGCATTTAAAAAATATGAGAATCCCTAAAAATTACTATTTATAGAGATGCCAAATATTTTTCAGGGATGTCCGAAATGTCTGGAATTCCTAACGGATTTTCAATTTCGAGACTACAAGGATTAAGGAATACTGTATCCAGAGTCGCCTCAAGAAATTGAAAGTTCTGAATGCTCACACAATAACATTCTGTGGTCTGCCATCAAGATATGACTTGAGATTGTCCACGACCACGTTCAAAAGCCTTTCCCTGGTTTCTGTGGCGGCCCAAGCAATATGTGGAGTTACGATGCAGTTGGGGGCACCAAGAAGTGGATTGTTTTTGTCCATGGGTTCAGATTCAACCACGTCGCAGGCATATCCAGCAATTGTCTTTTCTTCCAAAGCCTTTCTCACATCCTTTTCGACGACCAAAGATCCTCTTGCTGTGTTTATGAGGTATGCAGATTTCTTCATCTTTCCAAGGTTTTCCAGATTCATAAGCCCCTTGGTTTTGTCGGTCAAAGGTGAGTGGAGGGTCACGAAATCAGATTCCTTCAATAAAGTGTCCAGATCCACAGGGGTTTCAATCTCAGGTTTTGGAGTCCTCGTGCAGACTATGACTTTCATTCCATAGGCCTTGGCAATTCTTGCGACCCTTGATCCAATGCTTCCGTAGCCAAAAATTCCCAAAGTCTTTCCTTCGAGCTCAATCAGAGGACGTTTCCAATAGCAAAAGTCCGGAGATTTTGTCCAGTCTCCTGCCATAACGCTGTCGGAGTGCATCTGTGTTCCAACTGCGAATTCGCTTATGTATGCGAAAACCATTTGCGCCACGCCCGCTGTGCTATAGGAAGGGACGTTCGTGACCGTTACGCCATGTCTTTTGCAGGCTTCCAAATCAATCACATTATAACCCGTGGCCTGCACACCAATATATTTAAGTTTTGGACATGCTCCAAGGATTTCTTCTGTTATATTGATCT
Organism: Treponema sp.; assembly: GCA_045640345.1. Lineage (GTDB taxonomy): Bacteria > Spirochaetota > Spirochaetia > Treponematales > Treponemataceae > Treponema_D. Next base: position 815 of record JAZUEV010000278.1, on the reverse strand, counting down.
TATTTAAAAGAATAGCTTCGCTGTCACCGATTCTTTCCACTATATCTTCTGGATTTGACCTGGGATAAAAAGTCACCGTCCCAAGTTCTTCAAGTCTGGCCCAAGACAAATCCCCTGGGTTCACCGCATTTCCATCGAGAATTGTTATTTTCATATTGTTCTTGCCTTTGTTGGTGCATGAAAAAGACGCTCCAGACGTTCAAAATCCATAAAACGGCATTGGAAAAACTTTGAAAGATTTTAGGCGGTTTTAGGAAGTTTTCTGCATGAGGAGCGTTTGATAATAGCTTGGCTGAAACCCCGATACCAAGAGTCGTCGAGGCTTTTCCTATGGTGGATTAACCTAGGACTGTGACTCCGGCAGATGAAATTGCGTTGTTGATGGCATCTTCAATGCCTGCCGCATCTTCATCAAAGTCTACGCAAACCTGACATTTTGCTGCCACGGAAGAAACGGATGTTACTCCGGCGATTGCCTTTACTGCTTCATCAACCTTCGCAGCTGTTCCATCGTCATCCATTCCTGCTACATATATCTTTTTCTGCATACCGCACCTCTTATTTTCTTATGATTCCATTATAATAGCAGAAGAAAAATAATGCAAGTTGATTTTTTAAGTAAAAAGAAGAAAAATTATTGAAACAAACTTAAAATAAATATAAATATTTGCTAACAAATGTTGATTTAGTCTTAAATTATATTGTGCTTGACTTTCCCAACTGACCGCAGGCTCCCCCGATAGTCTGTCCCCGTCTTGTCCTCATGTTGACGTTTAGTCCAGCCCTTTCCAGCGTCCTAAGAAATTCTTTACATT
>JAZUEV010000277.1:0-1874 GCA_045640345.1 Treponema sp. | reverse complement strand
AACGCTTGGAATCCTCACTGTCACGCATGGAGGTGAAAGCCTTTATCTGCTCAAGGTCCCCACCCTCGCGGTTAAGGATTCGTTTTGCACGAACATCGTCATCCGCAATTAGATAGACTTTCAAATCAGCTTCCTTCAGCATCCAGATGGCAAGCCTGCTTCCAAGGACACAGCTTTCAGACCTAGCCATCTCAACCTGCCTAGTATCAACCGCCACGTCATAACTGTCATCAGTCTTGGCATTCTCAATTACCTGGGCAAGGGTCATGTTTTTTTCTGCCGCAAGTTGCCTGAATGTAAAATTGATAAGCTTGATACCCAATTTTTCTGCCAAAAGAGTACTTACAGTGGTATTTCCGCATCCAGATTTTCCACTTATTGCGACCCTCAGTTCCTTTCCGTCCTTGATTTTGTAATCCATTTTTTCCTCCAAAATAAAAAACGGAAACCAGTAAAACCGATTTCCGTCCTTTTTTATGTTTTCAAACCCTTTTCAATTAGAGCTGCTTGAAAACATGAGCTGAATCCAAAACATAGATAACCTTTGGAATTCCGTTTGTGAAATCAACCTCATTTCCTTCCTCAGCCTTTGCCTTAGGGAACTTGAGGATTGAAGAAGACTCTTCTTCTGCTGATTCTTCAGCTACCTGTGATTCTGTTGCCTCGACTGCTGCTTCAGGTGCGTCCTCTGCTGTGTCAGCAACTTCTTCAACCTTTGCTCCGTTGATTACAGGAACCTGGTTGATTGTTGGGTAGTATCCCAAGAGTCTCTGTCCGTAGAACACCAAAAGTCTGTTCTGAACCTTGGTGATGTTGCGGTTTGGATGGCGATTGAAAACGAACAAGTATGAGTGGTTGTCCTTATCCTTCAATGTTCCAACAACTTCCATGTAGTCGTTTGAATTGAATTCATCTGGATTTGTTCTCATAACTGACTTCAGGATTGTCTTTTCGCTCCAGTCGAATGCAAAGATATCGCTTCCCTGCTTTTCGATTCCTGATTCCGTAAAGCGGTATGCTTCAGAAACATAAGGAGATACGCTGCCTGGCTGTGTAACAATGAAAACAGTCTCGCCATCAACCTTTCCTACCAATGGTGTTCCAGACTGTGAAAGTGTCTTCTTGTAGTAGAGCTTTACATTTTCAGCATCTGTTACATCAAAAATCACATAGGCATAAGCCAATGGTTCCTCAGCAGCAATCTTTGCCAATGTTCCCAAATATGTCTTGTCGTTTGATGTACAAGTCCACCATTCTGAGTCATAAGCAAAATCATCATCTTCACTGTTTGTGAATGCAAAAAGCTGGCTTCCAAGACCAAGACGACCTTCCTTTGTTTCCGCTGTAGAGAAGGCTGCTGGATAGTATGTCATAGAAACATCGGCGTTTGTGAATGTACGATATTCTGTGTATGGAACATCTGAATCCTCAACAGTCTTTACTTCTGTCAAGTTTCCTTCAACACTTGTCAACTCTACGTTGCTTCCCTCTTCATAGAAGAAATAGTTTGCAATGTCAGATTCGCTAACATTGTAATCAACGTATGGGTCGGCGGCAAACACAGATAAAGTCTGTGACAGGACGAAAGCGATTCCTGCAATCACTTTTACTTTCTTAGAACAGAACATTTGCTTCTCCTTAATTCTTATTCTACATTTTTTGACTGCTCACGGATGTTCTCCAGAGCATCTTTTGCATTTACGACCATGGCACCAACTTCAGTGAACTGATTTTTGCTGCCTATGGTATTTATTTCACGGTTGGCCTCCTGACAGATAAAATCCAATCTTTTACCTGGCACTGGGTCATCGGTGATTTCCTTTCTTATTGCCTCCAAATGGCTTTGAAGACGAACAATCTCCTCATTGACGGTG
>JAZUEV010000276.1:0-2990 GCA_045640345.1 Treponema sp. | reverse complement strand
TGAAATTTAAACTCGACATTCGCCCTATTTACTGAATTTCTATAAAATTCAATTGCACGGATGTTCTTTATTTTGTAAAAACCACAGCCATGCTTATTCCTTTTTTTATTTCCTTGATTTCAATTTTTTCAAATCCTGCTTCCTTTCCAAACTGGATATATTCATTAACCTCAAATTTTTTATAACCAGATTCCGTAAGGCTCATGGTGTTCAGATGTTCTTTTGTATAAACCACATTGTAAAATGATTTTCCAGATTTTAAACATCTTCTGATTTCCGTCAAACCTTTTACAGTGTCAGACCAAAAATAAATAGTGTTGATTGTCGTGATGGCGGAAAAAATATTTTCATCATAAGGCATGTCACAACAATCTCCAATTTGCAAATGAAGTTTTCCTGCTCGGTCTGCTTTTTTGTTTTTCTTTGTCGCCATCAATTTTGCATCAGGAGCCATATCAATTCCATATAAGTCGGCCGAATTTTTTTTATAAATTTTTTTCAATAAATATCCATTGCCAAATCCGATGTCAAGAATTTTTTCATCAGGTGAAACATTTACCATCAAAGAAGCTGCGTTATACATGTGGCTGTTAATAATATTTTGACCAAGGCTTACAATCTTTCCCAAAAAACCTCTGGGTCTTTTAAGCTGAGAACTAATAATTTTTACAATTTCATTCATCTTACGCCTCAATAAAAATTTTTATTGGTTCAATCGAAAGTCTTATTTGCTCCCATAAAAATCAATGAGAATTTATCAGCAAAAAAGTACTTGGACATTTCCAAAACATTTTGTAGATGTTCACATTTTTATCCGTCTATCAATTATAAAACATTTTCATTAAATCCTCAACAAAAGTTTTTTGAACTTTGGAATAACACGGAACAAACAAGACGCGCCCTCAATTCAGTTGATGACAGTCGTGATGGAATCAATCGTTATCTAAAACAAAATCCAACAACCTGTTTTCTTGCTTATGATTTTGAAAATCCAAAAAAATCATTGGAGTTATTCTCACTGGCCACGATGGTAGAAGAGCAATAATTCATCATCTTTGTGTCCATCCAAATTTTTGTCGCCTTGGAATTGCTGAACAACTTGTAAAAAAAGCGGAAGAAGCGTTATCAAAAGAAGGAATCACAAAAGTGTTTGGTCTGGTTTTTAAGGACAACGATGCGGCAAATATTTTTTGGGAAAAACAAGGATATTCGATTCGCACAAATTTGAATTACAGAAACAAAAGTTTAAATAAAAATGTTTCCCAAGGTGAATAAATTTTTTATTAGGAGTAATTTCGGGTTTCGTAAAATGAATCACTGAATGACCACGTTATTCAATGTGCTAGAAATTTTAGCTCGATACTCTTATTAAAATGAACAATGGTCTTTGTTCGCATCTAACGATGTTCACGGATTGGACTTGACAAATGTTGACTGGGATAATTTTTGGTATATAGATAAAAGTCGTGAGGAGCGTTAACCCCAAACAAATCCGTTTGTAAAAAATTTAAAATTTGATAGGGGTCTCTAAAAAATCAAAGACCCCTTTTTTATAAAATGAATGAATCTCGGCGACACGAATCAGTTTTTGATTAATTTGTTCAAAGATTTTTCATACTGTCTTTTTTCAGATTCCTTTGCTGGTCGATACAAAATGGATTTATTTCCAATGATTCGAACAACTGTAGCGTTGCATTTTTCAGCCAGCTCATTGGTAAGCTCCACCTTTTCATCCTTGTATTCAATAAAAGACACCTTTATCAATTCGTGGGACGAAAGCTGAGTGTCCGTCATTTTTTCAACACCCTCAGTAAGTCCTGCTCCACCAATTATAACCACCGCTGACATATCGTGGGCAACCTTTTCCAACAACTTTCTCTGTTTACTATTCAATTCCATCATAGCTATATAATAAAGATAAATGAAAGTATTTTCAAGGAGGTGCTAAAGGATTTGGAGTATGTCATCTAGACCAGATTCAATGTATTCCATAATCTGGTTCTTTATTTTCTCTTTTTTTTTCAATTTTATCTCAGGATGTTCGTTTTCATCTTGTCTTTGGTCAGGCAAATCATGCTCCTTAAAAAATTCAATGGGCTCCACATCAAGGGACTGGGCGATTTTTTCAATGGTGGACAGTTTAGGAATGTTCTTGTATGTTTCCATAAGCCCAATGTAACTGGCGGAAGTGTCGCTGAATATGGCAAGTCTTTCCTGGGAAATCCCCTTTTCACGACGGATGCGCCTTATGTTGTCAATAACGATTTTTTCTAGTTTTGTAGGTTTTTCAGTCATACTATCAATTTTGATATAAATTTGATATTCAAGTATTGTGTTTTTGATAGTATTTTGTTATACTAAATTTGATAGTGAAAAATACTTTCATTTTGGAAGTATCACTACAAACAACTTACGGAGGATTTTATGAAAAATCTCAAAATTTTTGCAGTGGCATTGATAGCCGCACTTTTCACATTCGGTTTCGCATCTTGTACCGACGATAACGACCCATTGGCAGGAAACACTTACGAACTTTCATCCTACACAGTCAATGGTGAAGACGTGACAGCTATGATGGAAGAATTGATGGGTGGACTTCCCAAGATGACAATCAAATTTGGCAAAGCAAACGATGCGTATGTAACAATGTCATTTGATGACGTGGAACCAGAAGAATTAAAGGGAACCTATTATTACGACACAAAGGCAAAGAAAGTTTCCATCACAATTGAAGGTGAGACAATGGACTTTGATGTTAGCGACAATGGAAAGAAAATCTCAATCACACAGGAAGAAGAAGGCATGAACATAGTCATGGGACTTTCACGTAAGTAGTCAACTGATTTTTCCAACAAGTCCTCCGATTAAACTGATGTCACTGAAAAAGTGTAAAACCTGTCATCCTGAACTAGTTTCAGGATCTCTAATTGTATAATATATCTATAATTAATGAGATGCTGAAATAAATTCAGCATGACAAAATGGACTTT
>JAZUEV010000275.1:0-3750 GCA_045640345.1 Treponema sp. | reverse complement strand
AATAAACCACCGCCATGCAAGGATGAATTTTTTTAAGACCTTCCAGAAATCAGGAAACCGATAAAAGGAAGTTTTCTTCTATTGAATTCATCATTCCACAGTATATTCATCCTCTGAACCAAATTCTTCCATAAGAAGATTCGTGTCCACAGTAAAATCTTTTAGACCCTTCAAAAAATAGTAAGGATTGGCCCGCTGCATGTTGTTCAACGTTTTCTGTCCAAAAGTCACCAAGGAGATTGGTTTCTTTTTTTCGGAAAGAACGCTCAATACATTACCATAGGAAGATGTCTCGTCACATTTAGTGATTATGACGCTCCTGTATTCAAAGGGATCAAAATTTCGTAATATCACTTCCATATCGCTGGCCTTTGTAGACGCGCTCACAGCCAAGTAGACATCGGCCTTGAGTCCATCCACATTCAGCAGTCTATGGAGCTTGCCTATATTTTCAATATCATGGGGACTGTATCCGCAGGTGTCCACAAAGATAAAGTCCTTTTTGTTTTTGTAGGAAGCATAAAGATCCTCAAAATCGTCCATGTTGGAGGCAATCTGGAACTCCGACTCCATCAACTCTGCATAGTGCTGCAACTGTTCAGCCGCCGCCATTCTTTCTTTGTCCGTCGTGAGAAACAAAAACCGTGGCAAATCCTGCTTTGATTTTTTTGCAGTCCTGATAATCGTCGCAGCCATTTTTGCGATGGTCGTGGTTTTTCCAACCCCAGTAGGTCCAACAATGATAATCGTATGGCACAACCTTGAGTTCTTGTTGGCATATTTCGGAGCTATCTTTATGGATTCCCCTATCCATTCAAGCACATTTTTTTGGAGCAAATCAAAATCTTCCAGCTCATCCACAGACATGTCGGAACTGATTTTGGAATTCATCTTTTCGATATACGACTTGGTGAACTCATTTTTCTCCAAAAGATTGTCAATCTTCTTGATGGAGGCATGGACATCCCTACCGCCAGAAAAATCCTTCAGCTGTGAAAGGATTGATTCCATGCTGTTCAGCTGGGTCTGCATTTCAGCCAGTTTTTTTACCGTGTCAACACTGTTTGTCAGTTTCTTCAGCAAATCTTCTTTTGAAAAACCAAAATTGGCAGAAGTCTTTTCAGTTCCAGATCCATAGGCACTTTGCTTAGTCCCCTGCTCGAAACCTGCATAAGAAGTTGCGCCAGACCTTGTGTTCTGCACCCTCTCGTTGAAAGACTTAGTGCTGTCCTTTGGAATATCCGTGTCCAAGGTATAGTAGACCCTGATAAATTCTTTTCCTCCAAATCCCAAAAGACCTTCCTTGTATGACTGTTCGTAATCAACAATATGGTAGGAGCTTTTGTACATCTTGAACAGTTTGTCTTTGCAAAAGTCAAGGCTTGGACCTTCAATCACTCTCCTGAATTCACGTTCGCTATTGTTGTACATTTATCTCTCCTATGCACTCCACTTTGATACTGTTTCCAGCCGCATTGACCTCGCTGATGGAAAGGACAATGGTTCCCGGGAGTTCACGCTCGGTAGATGATTTGACCAACTGACGAACTTCATCTGGACAAAGTACGATAGGAAGGTAATTCTTTTCCCTGGCCGCAACAATGGATGCACTCATGGCTTCGATATAGTTGCGTCCTTCCACAGGATTGAAAGCGACAAAGGGTTTTTGACCGGCGATAACTGCCTTGTGGTCCATAATATTTTCAGCCAAAGTCTGGGACAACATCAATACAGGAAGAACTTTTCTTTCATCCGCATATTGCAAACAGATCTGCGCGCCCAAAGCATGTCTGACTTTTTCCGCCAAAAGATAAGGGTCCTTTGAAATTGGAGCAAAATTGGAAAGGGTTTCCAAAATGACAACCATGTTTCTGATGCTGACCTGCTCTTCCAGAAGACACTTAAGCACAGCCTCGATTTGTCCATAGCTGAGCTTGTCAGGTCCATTGATAACTTCATCGACAACAACAGGATTTGTCTCCTTGACCTTGTTGATAATGGAACTGACCTCCTGTCTTGTAAGGATGTCGGCGGCATTTCTTCTGATAATCTCCGTAAGATGCGTGGCTATGATTGTCGGCGGGTCGATAACAGCATAACCGACCCTTTCCGCCTCCGCACGTTTGTTTTCTGGAAGCCAGATAGCCTCCATTCCAAATGCAGGGTCATAGGTTTTTTCGCCGGACATGATATGTTCTTTTTTCACGGAACCTGTGTTAAGACACATGTAGTTTCCAAGCTTAAGACGGCTGCGACCTGTTTCGATTCCACGAATCTTGAAAGAATATTCATCAGGCTCAATGTTCATGCTGTCACGGATACGGATAGGAGGAATAACAAGTCCCAAATCCAATGCCTGCTCGCGACGGATTCTTGTGATGCGCTCCAAAAGTTCGGCACCCTTTTCTTTGTCAACCAAGGTAACCAAGGCATAACCAAGGTCCAAAGACAATGGATCTGGCTGAGCAACGGACATATCGTCTGGACTTGACCCAACCTGCTTCTTGTTTTTTGCGGCCTGAATTTTTGTCTCTTCCTTCTGTTTCTCTACCTTCTGCATCTTCTGCATGCGGAGACCCACATATATGAAGATTCCACCGACGGGAACAAGAACAAATGTGGCTCCACCAAAGAATGCGACACCCATGACAGCCAGTGCAGCTCCAACAATAATATATGCAGTTCCGCTGACAGAAAAGTTCTTCTTGAGCTGATCCCCAATGACCTCGTCCGCGGAAGATCCTGTAATCAATATACCGGTGGCAAAAGAAAGCATGAGGGCTGGCAGCTGAGACATAAGTCCGTCACCGATGGTTAGATTTGCGTAGCTGAAGAAAGCATCCCCAAAGCCCATTGAAGGAGTATGGTCATTACCCATCATGCCTGTGATGATTCCACCAACCAAGTTGATGACTGTAATAAATATGCCTGCCTTGACATTTCCGCTTACAAATTTTGAGGAACCGTCCATGGCTGAATAGAAGTCAACTTCACGGCGGATCTGTTCCTTTCTCTTTGAAGCCTCCTCTTCAGTGATGGCACCAGAATTGAGCTCATTCTGGATGTCGAACATCTTGTTGTTCATACTGTCCAATGTGAACCTGGCGCTGACTTCGGAAACACGACCCGCACCCTTCGTAACAACAACCACCTGCACCACGATCAGGATAATGAAGATGATGAATCCGACAACAATGCTTTTTCCTGTAACAATGCTGGCGAAAGCCTGGACCAAGGCACTCTGACCTGGGATGCTACCCAAAGAATATTTTCCGCCTACGGGGTTTGTCAGAATAAGACGCGTAGAGGCGATGTTGATAGCAAGGCCAAACAAAGTGACAAGCAAAGTCACACGAGGAAAGGATGTAAAATCAGATGCACGACTTGTATAGATAACAGTCAGCAAAATAATAAAAGCGATAGCCAAGTTTAAGGCCATGGCAATATCGATTATGACCTTGTTCAAAGGAATGAACATCATAAGGACCGTCATAATAACGGCCATCGCTACTGCGTTCCCACTAATAAACGACAGTACCTTGTTCGGCTGTTTTGTAGCCTGTTTTTTAATTTCTGGCATAATAATCCCCACCACCCACTTTTGTTACATTATATTCTATTATATTCAAATTTTCAATGCTGAATTTCTTATCAATCCCACTTTTATTAAAGAATTTCAACATTTTTTTTAATTTTTTTTTTATGGAACCCCTAAAAATTGCAATTCATAGAGGCAACTTTGAAAATGCG
>JAZUEV010000274.1:0-6110 GCA_045640345.1 Treponema sp. | reverse complement strand
CCTCCACTCCATTGATTCTGTAAAAACAGTTGTAAAAAAATTTATCATCCTTGCCACGATTTAAAACACTTTCCTTAATTATTTCAAAAGAATGGATACGGTCAATCCATGCGTTGGTGCAATTATCAACCGAAGGTCTTTGACCATAAAGCCTATCTTTTGACTGATTATTTAAAATGTCCTGACGAATTTTTTTTATCGAAAAATCTCCGGGAAATGAATGAGAATCTTCAGGGCCATAGGCAAAAGACAGTTGAGATTTTGAATCATGCTTTAAATAATTCTGCTCTCCATTTTTTTGAACAAGAACAATATCGCAGCCAGCTTTTGAAAGAACCGACAGAAGCAAAAGTTCGTGGGATGAAACATCTCCTTCATACAAGATTTTTGGAAGACTGTTGTTTCCTAAAAGATTTATTATTCTTTCAAATTTGTAGTAAAGCCAACACATGAATTTTATGTAGACGTTTTTTAAAATATTATCCGTCTTTCCATTTTTTTTCATGTCCTGAAGTTGATTCAAAATTGATGAAGCCACGTTTTGCCTTTGAAAATCGTTCATCCTTGGGAGCCATTTTTTTAATCCATTGTCAATAAAATCCAATGTCAAAACAAAATCCATCCCCATGATTTCAGAATAATAGGAAAGATTTTTTTCATCAGGATTTGGAATTTTTCCTTCAATGACCACACCGTTTTTAATGGCACAGTCGTAATATTTTTTCAGAAAAACGTCAAGTTCTTTTGAATAAGAATTCAATCGACAAAAATAGATTGATTTCTCCCGTCTTTCGTTAAGTCCAATAAAAAAATCATCAAGGCGATCAACATTTGCAATCTGAAACATTTTTATTACCTAGTCTTTTTTCCAAAAACAAAAAATCCAAAAACAGATCCAACTGCTCCACCGACAAGATGGGCCGTGTTTGAAATATTATCGTTCACAAAAATTCCTGAATAGATTTCCTGTCCCAAATAGATTACGGCCACAAGAACAAAAGTCAAAGGAATCTTTTTTTCATCAAATCCAGTGATCGAAGACAAAAGTATGAAAGCAAAAACAACGCCACTTGCTCCAAGCAAAGCAACATGCGGAAAAAAAACAAAGCTCACCAGTCCAGTGACCAAAGCGGTGACAAGTATCACAACCAAAATTCTTTTGGACCCATATTTTTCTTCAAGCAAAGGTCCCACAAGCAAAAAGCAAGTCATGTTTCCGAAAAGATGATTCCAGTCTGCATGTCCCAGAACATGGGTAAAAAATCGTAGATATGTAAGAGGATTTGAAAGGCAAGACCTGTAGACACTAAAAACCAAGTCCCTTGCAAGATTTCCCGTAACCAAATTCAAAACCATGACAATAAAACATGCGAAAGTAAAAATCAAAACCACAGGGGAATTAAAAGAAAATCTTAATTTGTTTTGTCCACCCATTATTAAATCTCCTACGGATATTCTATCATAAAATCGACAAATTAAACAAGGGAAGATTTAATGCAGACAAAAAACTCTTGCTTTTTTTGGGATTTTGAATCATACTGTTAAAATGAAAAATGGGTTTATCTATTACAGCGTAGGTGCATTGCTCTATTGTCCTGGAAACAAACAGAATATTGCGGATCATATTGTCGAAGAAAAATTTGGAAAGCAATTTTCTCTGGCCCTTTGTCTTGAAGATTCCATAAACGAGAATTTTGTTGAAGATGCAAAAAGACAGTGCATCCAGTCCCTAAAAAAAATTTACAAGTTCTCATTGGAAAAAGATTTTTATTTGCCAAAGATTTTTATCCGCGTCAGAAATCCAGAACAGATTGAAGATATTTTTAATTCACTTGGAGATTCAGAAAAAATTCTTTGTGGATTTATTGTTCCCAAATTCAGTATTGAAAATTCTCACGATTATATAGAAGAGATTTACAAGATAAACCAGAACAGTTCTTCAAAAAAATATGTGATGCCTATTTACGAAAACTCATCCATCATCGATCTGAGAAAAAGATTCGACATTCTTTACGAACTGAAAGATGGTCTTTCAAAAATCCAGGATTTGGTTTTAAATATCAGAGTCGGCGGAAACGACCTTTGCCACGCATTTGGTTTTAGGAGAAATTCTTTTCAGTCCATCCACCAAATAAAAACAATCTCAAATATTTTTTCCGATATAATAACGGTCTACGGAATGGACTATGTTGTTTCAGGTCCGGTCTGGGAATATTACGGTGGAGAAAATTGGGACAGAGGTTTGATTGCAGAAATCGAGGACGACAAGCTTTGTGGTTTCTGCGGAAAAACTGTTATCCATCCAAAACAGATTCCAATTGTGAACGAAGGATACAAGGTCCAAAAAAAAGATTTTGATGACGCAAAAGCAATCCTAAATTGGGACAAAGAAAAAGACAATTTTGTTTTGGCATCCACGGACAAGGAAAGGATGAATGAATACAAGACCCACACCAACTGGGCTGAAAAAATCATTTATCTTTCTCAGGTCTTTGGCGTAAAAGAATGAACAACTTTTTCAGCGATAGAAAAATTAAGTGTCGGCAAGATTTTTTATGATGCCGCAGCATTTATAGTGAGTCATTTTATATTGGAGGATAGGAACATTTTTTTCTTCCGCAAGTCTTTTTAAATGTTTCAGCTGGCTTGAATTAAAATGTTCCGGGTCTATCAATATTTTCCACGGAAGACGACGGAGCAAAACTCTTGTGGCTTCACCGATTCCTGGTTTTATTAAATTAATATCAGCGATTCCAAATTCATGAGCAATTTTTTCAACTTCGGTTTTTCCATTTCCATCGAAAGTTTTTTTATCATCAATTATTTCGTGAGGAAAATCATTTTGTATTTTTTCAATGAAGGAATAGGACAAATCATTTTCCAAAAGATTTTCATAAAAGACTGCACCGTGGAAATCTTTTTCTCCAATTAAATCTGAACGCAAAACAGTTCTGCTTATCAATCCAGAGACAGTGCTATTCAGACAGGAGCTTGGTATCAAGATATCGTCGTGGGTGCCGCACAGGTCTGTCACATTTGCAGGGTCCGCTATAACCGCAAGTTGAGGAGACACATCTGGATAATCTTTTAAATCTTTTTTTAGTTCATCAAGAATCGCTCCCTTTCCTACCCATCCATCCACAAACAAAATTTTGGAAGCATCATATTTTGAAAGCAAAAAATCCATGGCATTTTTATCGATACCACGGCCACGGATTATTGAGATTGAAAAATGAGGAACGTCGATTTTATATTTCCACATAAAAAATCTTTTTATCAAAATCCCGACTGGAATACCGGCTCTTGCAAGAGAAACCAAAACAATATCATCACCTCTTTTTTCTAGAATTTTTTTACAAAGACAGGCGACAGCATTTGCCACAGGTTTTGAAAATTCTTTAAGGGACTCCTGATAGACTTCCATATATTTTTGTGTCGGGACATATTCAATGGGAAGCATCTCGCTATAATGTTTTCCGCTTTGGATAAGTTTTTCTCTTTCCTCAGTCCCCTGTGCTTCAATCATTCCGCTGATGTCTTTCAAAAGAAGAATTACATCATTTTCTTTATAAGAAGTCCTCATCATGTCCACCTGAAAAGAAAAATATTTTGGTTATATTTTTTCAAAGCATTAATCAATGTAGCAATTCCTTCATCGCAATTTCCGTCTGTTACAATAATAACCTTGCTGTAGGATTTTAAATCGTAAACAAATGTCTTTCTGTTTCTGTCGTAAAGGCTGACCAATTCAAATCGATTGTGCAAAATATAATCAGTCTTTTTTGAAACCGAGATTGGACTTCTGGTGGTGGAATGACTCAAAACATTCATGCCCATGTCCTCCAATTTTTTTCCAACAAACAAGGCAGGGAACATCAATTCCTCGGTACCCAGAATCAAAATATTTTCTTCCCTGTGGAAATCGATTTTTTCAAAAATTTTCTGGCTCAAATATTCGCAGGATTCAAGATATTTTTTTCCATCCACAAGTCTGCGTGGATTTAAATAATTGTCCACGACAAAAATATTTGGCTCTGTTTTTTTTGTGTCGGGCAAAAAATAATTTCCATCGTCCTCAAAATTTTCAACAAGTTTTTCAAAACCACTGTGGTCTGTTTTTTCAAGATAAAACAAATCAATTTTTTCCGACTCATATTTTTCAAGAAATTCTTTTGTCATTCCATTTAAAATCGACATCACAGAAAAGTTGATTTTTTTTTCATAATTCTTTTTTATGATGTTGATGATATTTAAAATTGTTTTTCCTGTGGTCACTTCATCTTCCACAAAAATTATTCTATCAACAAAACCTAGGGCAAAATCAATATCATTTTTTACAAGCTTTTGTTCGGTGGCGTGGCTATGTTCTTCGGAAAAATAAAGATAATCCACACCTTCAATTATTTCACGGGTGGTCTGAATATAGATTCCATTTTTTTCCAAGGCAACTTGAGCACCAATAGCGGTGGCAGTTTCGGCAAATCCCACGAAAAGAATTTTTTCATTTTCATACAATCCATCAATCTTGTGAGCCAGCCGAGTAAAAATCGACAATGCTTTTTTTGGTGACACAGCCACATGTTTTCCCTGCAAAGGATTCACCACCAAGTAACTTCTCTTTAAATTGTTTTCTCTTTTCGCGATTCTATAAAAAATATTTTCATCACTCAATTTATTTCCCAACCTTTTTTCTGACATAACCATAACAGAACATCAAGACAATTCCAGTCGCAAACCAGGACATAGGATAAACCATAAAAAGCCAGAACATATTATGAAAAACCTTCATCCTGAAAAATGTAAAAATCCACAAAAGTCTTAGACCGCAAACACCAACCACGCTGACGATCGATGGAAGAGCAGACCAACCAAGTCCACGGATGCAGGAAGAATAACAGTCCATAAATCCACAGACAAAATACAGTCCGCAAATAACCTCCACACGGATTTTTCCCATGTTGATTGCTTCCACATCTGTTGTATAAAGTCCCATGAGATTTTTTGAAAACAACGCAAAGATTCCTCCCATGACCAATCCAATGCCGCAGGTCATAGCCAAAGAAATTTTTGTGATTCTATCAACCCTGTCCATTTTTTGTGCGCCGTAGTTTTGGCTGATAAATGTCATGCCCGCTTGAACCATGGCTCCAAGAATGACCCACACAAATTGTTCGATATTTGATGCGGCGGCATTTCCTGACATCGCTTTTTCACCAAAAGAATTGATCGCGGTCTGGATTACAAAATTTGAAAAATAAAAAATAAAACTCTGCAAAGCTGAAGGCAAACCGATTTTTAAAACCTGTTTCAGAACATTCGCCCTGATTTTTAGGTTCTTCAAGTCCAGCTTAAATTCTTCATTCTCCCGAACAAGACACAAAATCATTAAAACGGTTGAAACATATTGGGCAACAGTCGTAGCAAGTCCAACTCCAGCCACATCCATTTTCAGTCCCAGGACAAACAAAAGATTTAGACCCAGGTTTACAAATCCAGCAACCGTCAAAAAATAAAGAGGTCTTTTTGTGTCACCCTTGGACCTTAAAAGAGCGGCTCCAAAATTGTACAAAGCAATCATGGGGATTCCTGGGATAAAAAATTTCATATAGTCCAGGGCAAGAGGCATAACAGTTTCTGGAGTGTTGAGGGCGTGAAGAATTGGTCTTGTGAAAATCATCATAAAGACAGTCACAAAAAGTCCTGCAAGCAATGCAAAAACCATGGATGATTTTACAACTGAATTTATATTATCACGACGACCTGCTCCAATCAATTTTGATGCATAGACCGTCGCTCCAATTGCAAGATTTATAAAAAGATTTGTAATCAATCCAGTTATCAGTCCATCTACCCCTACAGCCGCCAAAGCATTTTCCGAACCGAATCGACCGATCACAATTATGTCCGCACCGTTGAACAAAAGTTGAAGTTCAGATGAAAGAGCCAAGGGAATTGCAAATCGGACAAGGGCTGGAAGAATCTTTCCCTGGGTCATCTGTATTTCGTTATCATTTTTTACATTCATTTTTCAAAACTGTATAGGGAATCCAAAAAGTCTCCACAAAGAATTTCGAGGCTGCTGAAAAAGTCCATTTTGTCATGCTGAATTT
>JAZUEV010000273.1:0-3142 GCA_045640345.1 Treponema sp. | reverse complement strand
GGAAATTGTAAGATGTTGGTATCTTTTTTGAAAAATCCTTGAACTTTTCGTTTTCTGTCACAAGCTTCAATGTAAGATATGCTCCAACAAATTCCTCACATTCCTTTTCGTTGAAAGATTTCAGGTAGCTGGAGAAATAGTCGAACATCTCGTTGAATGTATCGTCGGATGATTCAACATCTTCTTCATTTATGTAGCGCAGGAATATTTCAATTCTTGGGAAGAAGTCTTTTTCGCCCTTGAATTCGTTGCCAAGTCTTTCCGACTGTGAAAGTTCACGCTCTCGAACCATATAAAGATTTTTGTCGTTTGGATTGACGGCAAAGATTCTGTTGTTCTTAAGTTCGTTCTGAGCCTTCTGATGCCAGTTTGTCCATTCCTTCTGGTCCAATACAACTCCGTAAAGCTCGCTCTTGATGTGTTTTTCGTCGCAGGCGTTGTTGTTGCTCTTGATGATGGACTTGAGGGTTTCGACCACATTTTCCTTGACCTCTTTTGCAAGTACCACCTTCTTTGTCGTTGCCTTCTTTACCCAGAAGTGGTCCTTTGGAAGTGGCTGCAATGCCTCTACGGCCATCTTGAGTGAGAAATTGTCCTTCACGCCATACTTTGCTCCAAAGTTGATCTTAAGCTTGTCGCCTTCGACGTTGACGATCTTACCAACTCCCCATGACCTGTGGTAAACGAAACTTCCTTTTGTAAATGCGATGTGCTTTTCAAAGTCATTGATGGCTTCAAAAACATTGCGGTAAGATGCTTCCAGATTGGAGTCGCGGATAAAGTTTTCCAAGTTCGACTTGTCGGCATACTTCTTTCTGTAACATTCAACCAAGTCCCTTCTGGCTGTTGCATCCTTGTTGTCAAGCTCAAGAATTTCTTTCAGCATGGAGATGGCTGTGTCATAGTCTCCAAGATTGTTGAAGTGGAGGTAAAGGTCTTCCAGCAATGTGATAGCTCTGTTTCCTCCCATAAGCTTTGAGACTTTCTTTTCTGATGACTTGAGGAAGTCAAGTTCTTTTCCCAAATCTCCGCTGTTAAGGAAGATGAACTTGTTCCACATTTCCTTGAGGCCGTTGAAGTTCTTTGAATTTATATATCTCTGGAGGGCCTTCTTGTAATAGAATGTCGCTGTCTCAAGATTGTTCTGGTCCTCATATCTGTTGGCAAGAATTTTTGCGATGTCCGCTTCTTCCAAATCAGTCTGGACAATTTTTTCATACATACCCCAGACTCGGTCGTCATTGTTGTCCTTGTAGTATTCGGCAAGCTTTCTTAAGGCAAAATTGTTTGTCGCATCTGATTCCAAAATTGAAGAGCAGATCTGCTCCACGACTGTATTCTTGTGGTTCTTTTCAAGAATTTCAATCAATGTTTCAATGTTGCTGTTGTCCAGAGAACCGTCCCAAAGACCAATCATTCCGGAAAGATAAAGAGCGACCACGCTGTCCTTGGAATGTGACAACTGTTCGTCGGTTATCTCCTTGATGCGTCTTTCACAGTTCTCGGTTTTCGCTTTGATAAGGATATCTTCCAGTTCTGAAAGATTGAATCCACTGATTCCAGCCCTGGTCCATTTTTCTTCCTTCAGCATTTCGCTGACCGAATTCTCAAGTGCCTCAGACATAAAAAACTCCTATAAATTAGCTCACCTTTTTTGCGGAGCCACACATAAATTTTATAACTAAAACCAAACAAAAAAGTCCGGTTACTTAAAATACTCTTCGTAGACCTCGGAATCAAGGAGCTTGATTTTCAGCAGCAGCTCATTGATTTTAGCGGTCCCTTCTTTTGAAAGGAGGTAATGGTCCATGAGCCAAAGATATTGGTTCATAAGCCTTGGCACCAAAGAGGTTTTGTCTTTGGCGGCCTTAAGCTCGTTCTCCTTTGAATAGATGCTTTGTTTCAGTCGCCCAACTTCCTGTGACTTTAATGGTCTTTTGATGTTGAACGCTCCAAGCAGTATTCCATAGACCGGCAACCACTCCAGAAGTTGCTCATCCTTGTAGTCTTTTGTTTCCCTAATCTTGTCCACAAGTTCATGGATCAGAGGCGAATCCAAATTTTCAAGACTGATTTTTTCCGGGCCAACGAAAAACGCCTCCCTGAACAAAATCTTTGCCGTCTTGCTTTCTCCGCACAGCTCATAACAATCCGCCATCTCGGCCAAAACTTCTGCCTGTCCTGGGTGCATGGCGTTGGACTCTTTCAACTGATTTAACGCAGTGTCGTAGTTTCCCAATCGCTTGTTGCAGAGCCCCATCTTTCTCAGGAAATCAGACTTCAGTTTGTCGTCGTTCCCAAAATCAAGTCCCTCGCATTCCTTCAATGTCCGACTGTAGACGCAGGTCCTGAAAGAATACATTGTGTCCTCGTAAAGTTCCTCTGTCTCGAAATCCTTGTATGGTTCTTTCTTTGTCCAAGGTTCAAAAAGTTTCCACTGCTGAAACAAAAAATCGCTTCTGGAAAAGGGAAGGACTTTGTCAGTCTTCTCGAAAGCGCCAATCCAGAAAGAGCAAAAGGAAATGATGACCCTGAAAGAACGGTTAAGCAGGTCCTCGAGAAATGCGTCATCAAGTTCTTTTTTTGCCATACCGACTTTTCCGTCTTTTACAAGAGAAAGAGCTTTTATGATTGCCAATTCAGACTGCCTATCCATGTTTAAAATATATATTAAAAGAGAATTTTAGTCAATCGGTGAAAAATGAAGAAATAAAAATGATATTATATACAAGATTTTAGATTTTTTGTCAATATGTTTTTGCTATAAATCCTAAAAATATTTTAAGGCCCTTGTGAATATGTTTGGATGGACTCTGGAATTATTTTCCCAGCCGTGGTGGACGTTCGAAAAATGGCGTGGATGATTTAGGGCGTTCCCAAAAATGTTTTTTATAGATGTCCCGAATATTTTATATTCCTACCGAGTATTTTTAGAGGTTTCATTTTTTTTCATTCGTTTTGCGTAGGAATTTGCGAATTTAAATTTTTTGCCCCATAAAAATGTGTCATTCGTAAGCGATTTTGTCCATAACAGCCCTAAAAAAATAGGGACTTTTTTCTGAATAAATTTTCGTTTGTTATGCGCCAGATGCTGTCGTAGGGAGGGATGTATTTTTTCCGTGCGACAGTTTTTTCCACGTTG
>JAZUEV010000272.1:0-2150 GCA_045640345.1 Treponema sp. | reverse complement strand
TTACTAATTATTAACAGAAACTTAAAAATCTCTAATCTTTAATGGACAAATTTTTGATTGGGGTGTATAATATCAATTATGGCAGACTTGCTTAATGATTCTCAGTTCGATAAATTTCGTAAACTGATATACGATGCTTCGGGCATTACATTTTCGGAAAACAATCGCTCAATTTTGGATAGCCGACTAAAAGACCGTCTTAGGGAAAAGAAGTTTGACACCGTGGATGAATATTATCGTTTGGTGACTTCCGATCAAAGTGAATTCAAGGCGTTCTTGGACAGCGTGACCACAAATTTGACTAGATTTTTTAGGAACCAGCCACATTTTGATGCGCTAATTAATTATGTGGTTCCCCATGTGATTGAAAACAAAAAAAAGACAGGGGACACAAAGATTCGCATCTGGAGCGCCGGTTGTTCCACTGGGGAGGAGCCTTACACAATCGCTATGCTTTTGAAGGATAAACTTCCAGCCCCATATACTTTTGAGATTATGGCTTCGGATATTTCCCTAAAGTCGCTGATGGTTGGTCAGCAGGGGTTCTATCCTGAGTCCAGAATGGCTGGCGTGCCTGAATCCTATATCGCAAAGTTTTTTACCAAAAGTGAAAAAGGATACCAGGTTAAGCCGGACCTTATGAGGTATGTGCGTTTTGATTATCACAATCTTCGCAACGACAGCGGTGTTCGCAATCTTGATATAGTTTTTTGCCGCAATGTGTTGATTTATTTTGATGAGGCGGCCCAGAAATCCACCATCGATAGATTTTACAGTGCCATGGCAAAGAATTCTTATTTGTTTATTGGGCATTCTGAAAGTTTGTTCGGCATGGATACGAAATTTCAATTCCTGAAAACTCAGTGGGCCTGTCTTTATCAAAAAAACGAAGGATGACTCTAAGGAAAGAGGTAAGTTGATGGATGATATTTCAGTTTTAGTCTGCGACGATTCTGCTTTAATGCGAAATCTGATTTCCCGTATCGTTGATGGAACCCAAGGCATGAAAACTGTGGGAACCGCCATGAACGGAAAATTTTGTTTGCAGAAAATTCCTATCCTCAAGCCAGATGTAATCCTTTTGGATATTGAAATGCCGGAGATGAATGGAATTCAGTTCCTTGAAAATAGAAAACTTAAGGGCATTGATATTCCTGTGGTGGTTTTGTCTTCTGTGGCTGTTAAGGGTGCCAGCGTTACCATGAAATGTCTGGAACTTGGAGCAAGCGACTTTATCACTAAACCAAATGGAGCTATCTCAACAAATATTGCTGTGGTGGCCAACAAGATTATAGAAAATATTGCTTCCTATGGTGGTCGATATGCCCGTAGAAAAGGGAAGGACGTAAATCCTTTTGACTTCTTCATGCATCAGGCAAAGATGAAGGAAGTGGAAGCCATATCCAAGCGTGAGGGACTTGCTGATAGGATAAAACCAAGTTCAGGCAATAACCAGTCTTATCCAACTTTGAGTGGCAATAGACAGAACTATGGTAATCAAAATGACAAGCCTTATAGTTCATACAGCTCGAACTATTCAAGACCTAATTCCACATCAGGGTTTGGTTATGGCAGTTCTTCCGCAAATGTTGAGCCGAATACAAGTTCCTCCAGTCAGTTTAGACCTTCAATCTGGAAACCAAGTGAACCAAAGGAACCTGTGACCATAACTCCACTTAGGCAGCCTGGTCGTATTGATGTTGTGGTGATTGGTATTTCCACCGGGGGACCAAATGCTTTGAGGGAAGTTTTTGCAAAGATTCCTGAAAAATTTCCAAGACCGATTTTGGTTGTACAACACATGCCTGCTGGATTTACAAAAGAATTTGCAGCCAGCTTGGATAGGATCTGTCCCTTGAATGTAAAGGAAGCTGAGGATGGAGACTTGATTCATCCAGGTCAAGTGTATGTCGCTCCTGGGGACTACCATATTGTGGTGGAAAAATCTTCCTTGTGCAATGTTATCCGTCTTAGCCGCGAGAATTCGAGAAATGGACATAGGCCTTCTGCGGATGTGTTGTTTGAATCTGTGGCAAAGGTCTATCAAAATAGGGCGTTGGGAGTTATTATGACTGGCATGGGTCGTGATGGTGCTGCCCAGCTTGCGGAAATGGGAAAACAGGGTGCCTGGACATTGGGGCAGGATGAAA
>JAZUEV010000271.1:0-3585 GCA_045640345.1 Treponema sp. | reverse complement strand
TTGTTTACTTACTTAATGATTGTTAACTTACTTAACGTTTGTTAACTTAGTAAACGATTGTTAACTTACTTAACAGTTGTTAACTTACTTAACACTCATTAACCACTCCAGCCCCTCTTCCCGATTTCAACAACTCCTTTCAGGCCGAACAATAATAAAAACACTGCGTTTTACTCAAAACGTTAAAAATCATCAACTTTCTTCTATTATATACATCATTTTTTTGAAAGAGCCATAATCATATCCTAAATTATGCCGATAAAACATAAGGGGAATTTTGTCTTTGCCGAAATGCTTGGACAAAGTTGCAATAAAAAGTCATATAAGGTAAAATATGAGTATGAACCAAGAACCACAGGCACGCACCAAACAAGTATTATTAATTGACTCAAGTCCTTTGTTCGAGGGATTTCTTAATGAAAAACTGTCTGCCGAACAAATCAAGGTGACTTTGACTAAAAGTGACAAAGATGCATTCAAGCGCATGGTCAGTTTGTTGCCGGATTTGATTATTATTGATGCGGACGAAAGTTTGGCAGGGGCTTTAAGTTTTTTGGAAAACAAAATCAAGGAACCAAACGCTGGTCGTATTCCAATTATCATAAGCGGACCTACAATTCCAAAAGAACAGGTTGCTGGATTGATAAAACTTGGTGTGGTAAAATATTTCACAAAGCCGGTCAAATTTGATACATTCCTGAATACCTTGGGAAAATTTTTGCATACAACAATGACCATTGATGAAACAACTTGTATGTTGGAGACTCATTTCAATGGCAATTTGATTTTTGTTGAAATTGCACAGGGGTTGAATCGTGATAAAATTTCTTTGTTGAAATATAGACTTGCTGATATGCTGGACCACAACACATTCCACGATCCTCGTCTTATTTTGATGATGACAAATTTGGATTTGACTTTTGTTGATGGTGCCAATCTGGAACTTTTGTTTGATATTTTGGTTGATGAAAAACGAGTGAAAAGGACTCACATAAAAGTTCTGGCAAAGAATGATTTTATCAAGGCTTTCCTCTCTGGTCATCCAATGTACAGTGGAATTGAAATTGTTGATAATCTTGGTGATATTTTGAACAACTTGGTTGACAGCGGTGTTGGTGAAGATGTAAATGAAGTTGTTTCAGAAAAAATCTTGGTTGCCAATGATGATGTTCGTGGAAATGTTGATATTCGATTTGGTTCTGACACTGGTGAAAAATTGCCAGAAGAAAAACCTTTTGATGCAAGCAATGTTTCCGTTGCGATTATTGATTATGATCCAAATAGTCAAAACGCATTGACCGCCGCTTATCAAAGTGTGAAGGCAAAGACTGTTGTTTATGCAAATGGTCAGTCTTTCGTGCATGATATGCCTAATAAAAAATTTGATTTGATTGTTATGGATTTGTATTTGCCAGATGTAAATGGATTTGAACTTTTACAGTATCTTGTTCGTCAAAATGTTGCTCCAATTTTGGTTCACTCTATGGCTCCTTCAAAACAATTTGTTGTACAGTCACTTCAGTTGGGGGCAAAGGGATTCATTGGTAAGCCACAAAATCCGCTGAACGTTTTGAAAAAAAGTTTGGAGATTTTAAATAAATAAATTGAAAATAAAGAAGGTCATTGAGTTTTTCTAAATGGCCTTTTCTTTTTAAGAGAGTCTATTGATGAAAAAAATATTTATCACAATTCTAATTTCTTCTATTATATCAATTTTATTTTTGTCATGCGGGAATGCAAAATGGTTGACATCTTTTGAAGAAGCAAAAAAAATATCAGCAAAAAAAAATCAGGACATCTTTATGGTTGTGTCTGGAGGTGAAGAGCTGTCAAAAAATTTTAAGACAAATGTTTTGGACTCAAAAGAATTTTTATCTTCACAAAAAAATCTGACATTGCTTTTTATAAATCTTTCAGCCGATGGACTTGCTGGTTTGGATCACGAGCAGTTTACAAAAGTTTATGAAGAGACTTCAAAAATCATTTTGAATTACAACATCACTGACGAACTAACCATGATTCGAATGTCACCTGAAGGATATTGTCTTTTTGATTTTCCTTATGTTGAAAAATATGAGTCCGTGGAAAATTTGATTGAAGATATAAAATCCTCAGAAGAAAAAGTCGGTGAAATGAAATCGATAATTTCTAAAATAAAAAAAACTAGTGGGACGGAAAAAGTTCGTGCCATAGATCAGCTTTATGAATCAACAGATGAAAATCATCGAACTGTCGTGCTTCCATTGTGCAATGAAATTTTAGATTTGGACAAAGAAAATGCGACTGGTCTTTTAGGCAAATATGAATTGATTTCAGCCTACGACCAAGCGTACAAAATCTTGAGTCGTGAAACCGTTGACCAATCCGCACAAATTTTTATCAATCTTGTGAACAATGGACATTTAGATAAGAGTCAAAAATTTGAAGCATATTACACGGCATCATTTATGTATTCTTTGGTTGGAAGTATGGACTTTTCAAAAATGATTGATCTTTTGGAAATGGCTTGCAAAGAAAATCCAAGCGACAAACATTTTGGAGATGCTCAAGATTTGCTCCAGAATCTTCGTGATTTAAAAACAGTGTATGAATCGTCACAACAAAATCAATTGGAAGAAAATGTTGAAGATAATCAGACGGAGGATTTGCAATAGTACATGGAAAATGATTTAAACTCTGCTACTAATTCAACTTCATTTTGGTTGTTACTGACTATTGCAATTGTCTGCATAATTTTGTCAATGATTTTTTCTGCAACGGAAAGTGCTTTTCTTTCAATCAACAAACTTCGTGTAAGGTTTTTAAAAAATCAACAAAACAGAAGAGCTGTGCGGGTTTGGACTTTGTTGAAAAATAAGGAACGATTGATCAACACACTTTTGGTTGGCAATGCAATTGTCAATGTAATTATTTCATCTGTTATTGCGTATTTATCTTTGCAGATTTTTGGAGACGCTGGTATTGGTGTTGCGACTTTTATTGCTACCATGGTGCTTTTGATTTTCGGTGAAATTACTCCAAAGACAATTGCCACTCATCATCCAGAAGCCATTGCATTTTTTTTTAGTGGATTTATTTCGGTTGTCCAAACAATTTTAACGCCGTTCGTTTTTATTTTTTCAAAAATATCTCAATCCATTCTGAAGATTTTTAAGGTCAGCACAAAAACAAAGGAAGTGACTTTTACCGAAGAGGAGATAAAAACTTTTATTGAAGTCAGCGGAGAACAAGGTGTGCTTGATAAAAATCGCAAGACCATGATGCGCCGTGTTTTTAAATTTTCTGATTTGGCGGCAAAAGATATTATGACCCCTCGAAAAAATATTCGTGCATTGAATGTGAACGCAAGCTACAAAGATGTCATTGAATTTTCCGAGCGACATTTGATTTCCAGATTTCCTGTTTATCGAAAAAATATTGATGATATTGTGGGTATCTTGTACATAAAGGATTTACTTTTTTACAATAATGACAGTCCAAAATTTTCTGTAAAAAAAATTATGCGTCCACCACTTTTTATTTTGGGTACAAAAAAAATGTCCAGCATTCAACAGATGTTGGAGGAAAATCATCAGAGCATGGCAG
>JAZUEV010000270.1:0-5049 GCA_045640345.1 Treponema sp. | reverse complement strand
GATATTGAAAAGGACAATTATTCAATCGACCCAAAATCCATTGAAAAAATTTTAAACAGTCCCAAAGGAAAAAATGTAGTCGCCATAGTCCCTGTCCATATTGCGGGCAATGTATGTAATATGGAAGAAATAATGTCTCTGGCAAAAAAATATAATGTGAAAGTTATCGAAGATTGCGCACATTCATTTCCAAGCAAAACAAAAATGGGATACGCTGGTTCCATAGGGGATGCGGGAGTGTTTTCTTTTTATGCAACAAAAACCATGACCACGGCGGAAGGAGGAATGGTCACTGTCAAAGATGAAGCAATCGCAAAACGAATCAGCACCATGCGTCTTCATGGAATGGACAGAACCACCTGGGACCGATACACATCACCAAAAGCGTCCTGGGTTTATGACATAGTTGCCCCAGGATATAAATCAAATCTTCCAGACATTCTTTCGGCGCTGGGACGTGTCCAATTAAAGAGAGCCGAGGAGTTTGATGAAAAAAGAAAAATCCATGCGTCAAAATATAATGAAGCTTTCTCAAAAATGGATTTCGTAAAGACACCTCCAAGCGGAGATGGAAATTCATGGCACCTTTATTTGATGAGACTGGATTTGACAAAACTAAAATGCGACAGAGATGAGTTTGCAAAAAAAATGCAGGAAAGGGGAATTGGAATCAGCATGCACTTTATTCCGATTTTCAATTTCACATACTGGAAAAATTTGTACAAAGATTTTACTCCAGAAAATTTTCCAAATGCACAAAAACAGTACAGCGAAACAATCTCCATTCCACTTTGGCCTGACATGAGCGAGGACATGGTTGAACTGGTCATTGATACTGTAAGAGATTTGGGCAGGGAGTATCATGCCTAAGCAAAGGACAGAAGGAATTATGGAATCGTCTCCAAGAAAAAAAACAAAATTCTCCAACAACAAAGAATTCTACAGCGACTATGAATTCTCAGGCATGTATTACGGAGCAATCATACGAAGCTCTTTCGCAGGAACATTCGATTCCATATCGACTGAAAACTTACCTGACGGATATTTTGTTATTACTGCAAAAGATATTCCTGGAAAAAAGACCATAGAAAGTCCTGACGGAAAAATTTCAGTTCCAATTTTCTGTCAAAAAAAAATCTCCTACAAAGGTGAAGCTCTGGGCATGGTTGTCGGTCCCAACGAAGAAAAAGTTCTTGAGTTTTCAAAAAGTCTGAGCGTTGGATACAAAGAAATGTTCATGCCGGGGAAAAAAAATGTTTCAAGACCCAGCCAAAAAATTTCAACATCAAATCCGGATGAGATAAAAGAAATCACAAAAGAACTGCAGGCATCCGGGCTTGGAGATTTTGATTTCCAAGAAATTGAAATTGAGACATTGAATGTAGTGGCCTCCCGTGTGGTGAAATCTGGTTCATGCTTTGGAAGAGTCAAGAAAGGAAGTCCAAAAGGAATAGAAGAGGCATTAAAAATTTGTCCACACATAATTGAAAATACTTGGTCATTCAAAACTGATTCAAAAGATTTCAGGGAACCAGCGGGAGCGATATGCCGTTGCATTCAAGAAGACAACAATCTTGAGGTTGAAGTCTTTACACAAAGTCTTTGGCTCAGCCACATGAGACAGACAATTTCGGATGTGCTTAATGTTAAAGGCGACCAGATACAAATCAACAAGACCCGTTCAACAAATACCTCTTCCAACGCAGTATGGTACAATTCAGTTATAGCGGCCCAGACAGCATTGGCAAGTTTTGTAACAAAAAAAATTGTCAAGCTTGTGTACAGTCCATTCGAGCAAAAAAAATTTATGGACACCATGCAGCCAATCACCATTACAAATAAAACAGGTTGCGACGAAGACGGTAAAATTCTGGCAATGGATATTCACATAAATGTGGAAGCAGGATTCTATAATCCATTTGCTCAGGAAATTGTTGACAGACTTGCAATCGCCTCCTATGGAAATTACCTTGTTCCAAATCTTCAGATAACTGCCCAAGCTCTTGCCACATTTGAAAGCGCCTCATCGATTGATCTGAACATGCTGGACTGTGCATCATTTTTTGCGATAGAAAACCAGATGAATGAAATCAGCAAAAAGGTTGACATATTCCCTGAGCAAATCAGATCCCCTGAGCAGATCAGAAAAATGAATTTGGGTTCTCCAAACATTCTTGTTCCCAAAATGCCTTTTATTTTTGGAAACGAAAATGTTTCCGAATATTTGGACAAGATTTGCGGCGACACCGATTTTAGAAAAATCTATTACTCATATAAAATGAACAAGGAAGTTGAAGCTGAAAAAAATCTGTCAACTTTGTCTCCAATAAATCAAAAAAAAGAAAACCGAAAAAATTATTTTCCCCAAAGAGGAATCGGTATTTCATGTGGATTTGAAGGGACTTGCTATTTCGGGTCACAGATGTATAAAGACAGTGATCCTGCATTGGAGACAATCTGGGAAGATGAAAATATTTTGACGATCCACACTCCTATCACATCCAAATCGTCCATAGAAATCTTAAAAACTAAATTCTCTAAGGAACTTAATATTTCCATGGGCAACATAACCATTGATTCAGATTTTTCAATAAACGAAGAACCCTTGATTCCAGATGTGCTCAACTCAAACATAAGCGTCACCATGAAACTGGCGGAAAAATGTTGCGAATCCCTTTCGAAAGCGAGAAAACGTAAAAAGAAATTCCCAATATATGTTCGCAGTCAAATCACCAAGGCGGACAAAAAAAAATGGAACGCTGAAAAGTTTGAGGGACATCCATTTTTTTCAGAATCTTATGGAGCTGCCGTCGTAGATTTGCAGATTGATTTTGAGACGTACAAAATAAAAATCAGAAAACTAAATATTTTGATTGACGGTGGAAAAATCTACAACAAGGAAGCCGCTGAAAACACAGTCAAGCTTGCAGTGCACAAGGTGCTTGGAAATTTTGTTGAAGGAGAGAGAATTATTGCTGATGAAATAAAAATCGATTTCGTAGAGCCAAAAGAAAATTCAGATAAAAATTCTTCCGCTCAGATTGGAGAAATTGTTTACCAGATTCTTCCCTCAGCCATCACTCAGGCAATATCGCAGGTCATCGGGGAAACAATCACCAGCTTTCCAATCAAAAATGATTCCATCTTTCGGTTCCTGCAAAAACAAAAAGATGTTCTTGAAAAG
The DNA here is from genome assembly GCA_045640345.1 of Treponema sp. Lineage (GTDB taxonomy): Bacteria > Spirochaetota > Spirochaetia > Treponematales > Treponemataceae > Treponema_D. The sequence continues at coordinate 1,865 of JAZUEV010000270.1, read as the reverse complement.
AAAAATGAAGGAATCATTGATTCCGACCAAGGCGCCACGAACCTTACAAAAATAATTACAAAAAAAATTCTTGAGGGGGAAAAGATTGAACAAGTCCATAAAGATTAACGGAAAAAAAATTGTCGAAGGTTCCTCCGATGAAATTCTCCAGAAAGTCCTCAGAAAAAATGGAGCAAAATCTGTAAAACTTGGATGCTCAGAAGGGATGTGCGGAAACTGCCTTGTGCTTTTAAATGACACGCCCGTTCCATCCTGCAAAATTTCATACGGAATGATTCAAGAGGATGACGAACTTGTCACCCTTTCCCACTTTCAAAAAACATATCCAGAAGCAAAAGATATTTCAAGGGGATTTGAAAAAGCTGGCATAAATCTTTGTGGCTATTGCGACGCCGGTAAATATTTCATCGCCTACGACCTGATCAAAAAAATTAAACCGTCGGAAGAAAAAATCTATAATTCAATACAGCATTTAAACAACTGCTGCGTGGACAGCGAAACCTTGTGCCAAGGAATTTTATATGCCTATGAATTCAAGTCGCAAAGAAAATCAAGGGAAGAAAAATCGGAAAACAAAAAAGAAAAAAAATCGGAAGAAGTCATCATAAAGAAGACGACGGAAAATCGAAGCGTCGAACTAAAGAAACAGGAAATCCAAAACAAAGACAGCAGAATGATTTTTCCAAAGACGTTGCAGGAACTTTTTTCCGATATGGAAAGATACAAAGATTATTATATCTCGTCAGGCGGAACTTATTCAGAACCGGAAGAGGAAATCGCAGAGCTTCAGGATATTGACTACAAACCTTTGATGCACGAAAAAATCATATCCTTAAAAAAAATACACGAGCTGAATCAAATTGAAAAACATGAACGGTATTTTGAAATTGGAGCGGCAGTTCCCTTTGCAAAAATTCTCCAGACCCCTCGCATTCCCAAAGTCCTTTTTGATTGCATAAAGACAATCGGAAGTCACCCCCTAAGAAATCTTTCGACGCTTGGTGGAAATATATGTATCCCCGACCACAAAGGTTGCACATGGGCTGCGCTTTTGGCTTTGGACGCAAGATTTGAAATCACCAGCCTGAACAAAAAAAATAAGGAAGTGAAAAAAATTATCAAGGCCCACGAATTCACATCCCTTGAAGACAATGAGATTCTTACAAAAATTCGTGTGCCAACAAACAACTGGAATCTAAGCATTTACAAGCGTCTTGGAAAATATGATTCATTTTTGGACAACTGCGCCGGAATCGCTTTTCTTGCTGAGACTGAACGAAACCATATCTACAACATAAAAATCGGTTTTTCAGGTTTTGGAGAAATTAGCCATAAAGATGAAATCTTCAAACACAGCAAAAGGATTTTCAGAAAAAAAATCAAATATGGTTTCTGCTCGGATTTGGTGGGTCAAAAAATTCCTTTGGATAATAAACAGATCGAATCCTGCCTAAACGATGCTGAAAAAATATTCTCCGAAAAATGTCCCTCCTGCGACCCGATGATTGAACAACAGTTTAAGACTCTGCTCAAATCCGCCTTGGAGAGTTTGAAATAGATGCCAAAGAATGACTTTTAGAGAGAAGGATCAGTTTGTCACGCTGATTCGATTTTGCTAACGTGAAATCATCTTCTTTTTATAAGGGGCAATTTCAAGTTTTCAAAAATGAATCTCTGAATGAATAGTTTCATGGCTTATTCTTAAATTTTTTCAGATGGCTCAAGTCCGTTGTTTCTCGAAGTATTTCAAGGTTGTCTCTAAAAATTGCAATTTCTAGAGACTCAAATTTTATTTTGTCACAGGCCTTCGATTTTGCTAACACAAAATCATATAATTTTTTTATAATTCAGCACTTTCATAAAAA
>JAZUEV010000269.1:0-2720 GCA_045640345.1 Treponema sp. | reverse complement strand
GTTTTTAACTCCGCGACCTTCACGAACTTCACGGATAATACCAGAAGCATTTACGTCACGTGTTTCAAGTGGGTGAATATAAACTTCACCATCTTTATTGATAAGTTTTGCACCAAGTGAGCGAACTTTTTCAGTTACAAGTTTACCAAGAATCTGTGTTGGGTAAGCAGCACCTGTTGGGTGATACTGTAAAGAATCCTGATACAACAATTTAGCACCAGCGCGGTAAGCCATAACAAGACCGTCGGCTGTAGCACCATAGTGGTTAGATGTTGGGAATCCCTGATAATGCATACGTGCAGCACCACCAGTAGCGATGATTACAACTTTAGCTTTAGCAATGCGGAGTTCACCAGTTTCAACATTCATCAAAACTGCACCACAAGCTTCACCTTTGTCGTTTTTAATCAATTCAATTGCAGCTGTGAAGTCTACAATTGTAATTGCATCTGCTCTGTTCAAAGCTTCATCGCGGAGAGTACGCATGATTTCAGCACCAGAGTAGTCCTTACATGCGTGCATTCTCTTGCGGCTTGTTCCACCACCGTGAGTTGTTACCATTTCTCCGTCTGGCTTTTTGTCAAATTCAACACCAAGGTCGTTGAGCCACTTGATTACGGATGGAGCCTTGTTTACCAATGTGTAAACCAGTTCCGGCTTTCCGTCAAAGTGTCCACCACCGTAGCAGTCCAGATAGTGCTGTGCTGGAGAATCGTTTGGCTTGTCTGCTGCCTGGATTCCACCTTCTGCCATCATTGTGTTTGCATCGCCAGGGCGGAGTTTTGTGGCCACAAGAACCTTTGCTCCTGCCTCTGAAGCCATGATAGCTGCTGAACAACCTGCTCCACCTGCACCAATAACGAGAACGTCTGTCTCATAGTCAACATGGTTCAAGTCAATCTGGTCAGCTGTGTAGCGAGGTTTTGCCTGCAACATCTCTGCCAATTCGATTGGAGCCTTCTGTCCCTTGTTTGGACCAATCTTCAATTCAGTGAACTGTTCCTTGATGCGGTCCGGGTGGAACTTCAAAAGCAAATCATCTTTCTGTTCTGCAGTAAGACGATCATGTTCAAATTTAAGGTTAGCTTCGCGCTTTTCTGCAACAATTTTTGCAGCATCGTCAAGGTAATTTCCGTACATGTAATTCTCCTTACCTTATTTTTCAATCTCACGAGTATTGTAAAGATTCTTGATTTGTTCCTTGTCGCCGGTTGACATTTCAATGAACTTCTGGATTGCTTCCTCACACTTTCCTGCGTCGATTTCCGCAACACGGTCAAGAAGGTGCTGTGTCTGTGGCTGGAGATACTTACCGTTCAAGCGGCGGGCAAGTTCAGCAACCTGAGGATGAGAGATTCCTGCTGGAGAGCGAGATGAACAACATCCACACATGACACAGTCGAATGAAAGGTCTGCACATTTTGCAAAATCGCCACGCTGTGCATAAGCGATGTACTGCATTGTGCTGAGGCTCTGAGGACAAGCTCTTGTACAAGCGTTGCATCCTACACAAGAGTAGATCTCTGGATAGAGCTGCATCATAACTGCCTGCTCAGGCTTGATTGTGTTGATGTCGTAAACCTGCTTTACCAATGGGAAGAAAGGAAGGGTGGCGATGAACATATCGTTTTCGACCTTCTTTGAACATGCCAAGCAAGTCTGGAGCTGGTTCTGTCCCTTGATGCGGTAGATTGTTGCACAAGCTCCACAGAATCCGTTTCTACATCCACATCCACGTTTCAGCTGATATCCAGCGTACTCCATAGCGTTCATAATTGTTAATTCAGCTGGTACTTCATATTTTTTTCCAAAAATATAAATTGTAGCCATTTCTTTATCTGCCATATTTTTTACTCCGTAAAAAAGTTAATAGACGATAGTGAATAATGAATGTTTTTATCCACCACTGTCTTGATTCAGGAAGGTATCCCTTGAACAACTTTCCTGAACCTGCAAAACAGTCGCGAGTTTATCCAATGGAAAAACTCACAGATAGACCCCGAAAGGTGTTGTTGCGACTAGTATTCTGGTGGTAACTCACCCAGCTGGTCGAAGCTGAATACAGGACCGTCCTTACAAACGAACTTGTCACCGATGTTGCAGCGTCCACACTTTCCGATACCACACTTCATGCGCATTTCCATGGTTGTGAAAATCTGGTTGTCCTTGAATCCCAGTTTCTTGAGGATGTCAAGTGACATGTGGATAAGGATTGGAGGTCCACACATGATGACTGTCATGCTTGGGTCTGGGTTAAGTTCTGTGATGAATGGAGGAACGAATCCAACGTGTCCATCCCAGTCCGGCTGCTCACGGTCGATTGTGATATCGATTGAACAGTTTGGCTGCTTCATCCAGACATTCTGCATTTCCTCAAGACGAACAAGGTCTGCCTTTGATCTTGCGCCATAGATTACCTGGATCTTTCCATAGTTGTCGCGGTGGTCCATCATGTAGTTGACTACAGAGTGAACTGGAGCAATACCGATACCTCCAGCGATAACAAGGATGTCCTTTCCCTTGAGTGCTCCTTCCACAGGGAATCCATTTCCAACAGGTCCGCGGAGACAGATCTGCTGTCCAACTTCAGCGCTGTGGAGCCATTCTGTTACGCATCCACACTTCTTGATGGAGAATTCCATGTGGGTCTCAAGTGTAGGGGATGATGTGATGGAAATCATTGACTCGCCCACGCCTGGAACAAGTCGGATCGTAGCCAT
>JAZUEV010000268.1:0-2780 GCA_045640345.1 Treponema sp. | reverse complement strand
ATGTTTCCGCCGTTGCTTCCTTCTCCCAAAATCCTGACAGTGTATCCTGAGTCTCTTTTTTCTCTGGCAAGATTTACCACATTCGCTTCACCGACTTCCGCCCTGAAAAGTTCAATTCCAAAGGCGTCGCAGATTTCGTTGATCCTCAAAGATGTTGGACCGTTGACGGCCACTGCTTTTTTTCCGTATTTGGATGTGGCTTTCCAAAGAAGTCCTTTCTGTGGAAGGTTGTTCTGTTTCCAAATTTCAAAAGCCTCTTCAGCGATGACGCACAATGCAAAAACATCCTGGGCTGGGATGATATGAGGTTCACCTTCCTTTGGATTCCAGTAGACTATGTTTCCTCTGTCACCGTCGCAGTCAGGCATGTAACCAAGGATCGCATCCTTCATACCGTCCATCTGCAGGTCGTTCATAACATCGGCTGTCCAGATAAGGTTTTCTGGTTCAGGGATGATGGCATGGGGAATCGTTCCAGGCTCATTGTTGAATGGAAGAAAATTGATTCCAATGTTGGACAAAACCTTGTCATCGATGGACGCGGCTCTGGCTGATCCGTTCATGTCAGCGACCACACCCACAGTGTTTTCCAAAAGCGATGATCGGATAATTCCGTACACGTCGTCCTGTATATGGACATCCGTAGTGCCTGTGACGACTGTTGTTACAAAATCTTCGTAAGCCCAGAGACATTCTTTTTTGTGCTGGTCCGAAAGCATGTAGGCAAGTTTCAGATCACCCTCGCTTGCGGACGACAGAAGATTGAGAGCATATCCTTCGGCGTTTTCCTTTGCACATTTTTCTTTGAAGGACTTTGTAAGTTTTGCAGTCTCTTCGGCAGGTAGGACACCCCCGTCGTTTAGTCCAAATTTTACGCCGTTATGACCGACAGGGTTGTGGCTTGCGGATATGTAGACAAAACCGTCCAGACCCTTTGCGTAAGCCATGATTTCTGGTGCGGCCGCCACTCCTACAAAATGTACAGCGATTTTTCTTTGAAGAAGCACCCTCAGGACAGCGTCTGCAATCTGTGGCCCCGTAGGTCGTGTATCTGTTGCCACTGCCACAACAGGAGTCTTTGACCCATACTTTGAGCATATATAATCAGCAAAAGTCTCGGCAATCAAGGCGCTGAGAGCCTTGTTTGTCTGTCCAATGTCCGGTGACTTATCCTCACCATCTCCTGATTCTGCAAAGACCTTTCGCCAGCCTGATGCAGAAAGAATCATATTGTGTTCCATATAAAAATTATAACCCCAATCTTCTATTATATCAACGGCATCCCTAAAAAATAATTTCCACAGATGCCTGGCAAGTTTGAATCCTTGAAACTGCAAGGCCTTAGACATCGCATTTTCAAAGTTGTCCCTTCAAATTGAAATTTTATCAATAAACTTCAAGCGTATATGTCACCGTGGTGGATTCCCCAAGGATGTCTGTTACCGTAACGTCAAGTCGGTTCAGTCCGTGGTTGAGCTGTACATTTCCCAGCAGATGTCTTTTTTGGTCGGGATAGACGTTTTCAAATGTGTAGGAGGAGTTTCCTGTCACACATAGTCTTCCGTTTATTTCCTTCATGGAGTCGTAGGAGATGTTCTCGACTGTGGCCCCGTTTAAGGAAACCATGGTCTTGTAAGGAACTGAGATACTGTCCCTTGTGTGGTAGACTGAATATTTTCCAGCCTTCAAATTCTTTTCAAGCACCAGGAGATGGGTTTGACCGTTTTTATCGTCCAGAGAAACCGTTCCAACCGACAAAGGCAGCTCCTTTCCGATCCTTGGCATAAGATTTCGTGGGTTTATTGCCAGTCCCTGTTTTACATCGAGAACCTGGAATTCAAGACAGCTCTGTCCGTCCTGCCAACCTGAGTTTCCACTTTCACCCAGTTCCTGTCCAACCGAGATGGCGTTCATGTCAAAGAGGTTTTCGTTGAGGGTGCTTTCGTCCAGATTTCCGTAGACCGTCGAAAATCCATTGCCGTGGGAAATTATGACTGCGTTGCCGAGTGTTGATTCGAACCAGCCAAAATCATCGTTATGTTCTGTTATTATGGCGGCCAGGTGACCAGAATCTGCTGCCTTAACTGTGGAGGTGTCCCTGAAAATCAAAGACGATTCCATTGTCCCACCTCTCAGCTGTCCAAAATAGGAATAAAAGGAGTCGGAAGATGTTTCGCTTTGTGGCCAGTCAAAAGCTATGGCGCTTCCAGCCAAAAATGTTGCGGAAATTATGGTGACAACCAATTTTGTAAGGGTTTTGTGTTTTTTCACTTTCTTCATTTGTGAACTCCTTTTTGCAGTTGTGGGAGTCTCTAAAAATTTCAATTCCTAGAGACTGCTTCGATTAGGAGACCTCCAAAAATTGCAGTTTCTAGAGATGCCCATTATTTTTTTGACCATCATTTTCTTGTAAGACTTAGACATGAAATCTTTTCATCACGACCGACGAAGAGTTTGTCTCCCTTTGTCTGAATGAAAGCGCAGTTTCCCTCGAAACTCATGTATGCGATGGGATGGTAGTCTGGCTCTATGATGGTCAGGCCGTATGTGTTGTCCTTTCTCGCCAAAACGGAAATCAGGTGAGGATTTTCCGATTCTTCTATCTGCACGATTTTTCCTTCCACATCCACGTGCCTGCTTCTTAGTTTTTCCAAATCCACGATTCCCAATCCACCGTTGTAGTTGTAGAAAACAGTCTTTCCATCGTTGCTGAACTTGACAAGTACCTGGCTGTTGAAACCTTTGTCCAGATATTCATGGAAAACTACCTTGCTGTGTCC
>JAZUEV010000267.1:0-15413 GCA_045640345.1 Treponema sp. | reverse complement strand
AAGTTCGGAATGACGTTTGGTGTCACTCATGTTTGATTTTGAGATTCTGAAATGAATTCAGAATGACGTTTGGCAATGGTGACCCGTCATGCTGAACTTTATCAAATATCTCTTAATCAACAGTTGTGCTTGATCGATATTGAGATTCCGAAACAAGTTCGGAATGACGTTTGGTGTCACTCATGTTTGATTTTGAGATTCTGAAATGAATTCAGAATGACGTTTGGCAATGGTGACCCGTCATGCTGAACTTGATCAAATATCTCTTAATCAACAGTTGTGCTTGATCGATATTGAGATTCCGAAACAAGTTCGGAATGACGTTTGGTGTCACTCATGGTTGATTTTGAGATTCTGAAATAAATTCAGAATGACGGTGTTTTTATTTATGATGCACGATTACTGGCGGACACATTCGGAGTAACTACTGAAATATCCGTTTTCAATTGTGAATTCTTTTACAGCTTCTTCGAGAGTGTCTGTAGATGTTTTTCCATCAGCTTTGTATGCACCGGAAAAGCTAATAGAATTTTCAGTCAAATTCTTATATGAAATGGCATAATAGTTGCCAACGTCAGGAGCTTCATTTTTATCGGTTGAATATGACCAATCTGCTGTTGCAGCTCTTGTGTACTTAATAAAAATTGTACCTGCTGAATCAGAGTCTTCAACAACTTTCACAATTTCCCCTGCGTAAGATTCGTAGTTGTCGCCGTAGTTATCAAAATTTTTATCGGTAATTTTAAAATAACTATTGCCATAGGAAGAAGGTGATACCCAAGTACCAACTAAATCACCTGAAACAATAGGCTTACATCCGACAAGCATCAAAAGTGATGCGACCAAAACTGCTCCGGCGAGCAATCTTACTTTTGAAAAAACTGAGTTTTTCATAAAATCTCCTAAAACCAAATCTGCGTGGTTTTAATAATTGATTTGATTTTTCATACGAAAAACCGTGTACCAAAGTTTCCGGACTTTCCCAACTCAAGCGCCTTCCCAAAAAATTTCAGTGGCTGTTGCTTGATTTTCAAGGACTACCGTTGCGCATTCAGTCCAGGCATTTGACCTGGTTCCATTGAAATACACGAGTCGATTATATCAAAAAAAAGTGGAAAGGTCAAAACCTATCTATCTGGAAGGATTTCTTTGAATTTATTTTTTGCCCTATAGTCGGTGGGGGAAAGTGAAAATTCATTTTTGAAGTTTTGCGTAAATTTACTTTGGCTGCTGTATCCAACTTTTTCTGCAATCTGTGAAATACTGTCTTCGGTCTTTGATAAAAGTTCCGCAGCTTTTTCCATGCGATGATGGTTCATATGTGTAGCGATTGAAACACCATATACAGATTTAAAAACATTTTTCAAAGTTGTTGGATTGATGTAAAACTGTTTTGCTAATTCTTCGATGGTTGGTCGCTTGTCTAAATTGTTCAGCAAAAAATCATGGATGGATTTTATTTTTTCAATTTGCTCACTTGGATATTTGCTTTCTGAATTTATTTTTTCTTCTCCACCAAAATCTGGACATGTTATTGAAAGAATTTTTTCAATCATTTGATGAAGAACTCTACATTCTCTTGTGTCTGCAACTTTATAAAAAACTTCTTTTCCGTCTCTTGTGCTTTCAAGAAGATTTGCTGCCTTTAAAATTTTTAGATGATGAGAAACTGCGGGAGTTGTCATATCAACCATTGTGGCAATATTGATTACACATTCAGAACGATGACATAAAAGCCAAAATATTTTTAGTCTGCTGGGGTCCGCCAATTGTGAAAAACATTCAGCCACTGATTCAAAATTTTTTGACTTGGTAATTTCTGTTGAAACAAAATTGTTGTGTGCTTTTCCTTGACCGTGGATATGAGGAAGACTTGGATAACCCATTTTTACTCCTGCTGAATTTTTGGAAGTTCCCGTCTATCAATTGTGATTTTAGATACTCCCTTGTTTAGTTTGTCCCGATTGGAAATTCTTTTTGTCCCGATGGATTTTTTTAGAAAAAAAGTCTTGCAAATCGGTATAACTGAAAGTATATTATCAATATAACGATTAAACAAGTGTTTAATTATAAATTTCTGGGAGATATGTATGGAAAAGATTTACGCAATTGAAGTGGACTGTGCTAACTGTGCTAACGAAATGGAAGAGGCAACAAAAAAAACTGCTGGTGTAAAAAATGCTGTTGTAAATTTTATGACTCAAAAAATGACTGTGGAATTTGAAGATGGCGTAAAAGAAAAGGATGTTATGAAAAGTGTTTTGAAGGCCTGCAAAAAAGTAGAGCCTGATTGCGAAATCGAATTTTAATTTAAACATATCAAGTTTTTCTGCCGACAATGGATTGAAGAATCTAGGAGGTCGGCTTTGAGTATTTCTATTGAAAAAATCCTTGAGACTATAAAATCCGTTAAGGGACAAAAGTCTGATGGAAATAAAATCGAACTTAATGATGAAGAAAAATCTGTTATGCTCATGCTGGAATCTTCCGGTTTTTTTGATAAGACTTTTGAAGGTTCTGGTCTTTTGAAAATCAAAAATTCTTCAGAATTTATTTGCGATAACATTTCTGAAATTTCAAGACGGCTTGGCGAAAAAAAATCTGATATTCAATTTTGTCCAAACTGTGGAACTAGTCTTATTCCTGATTCTGTTTTTTGTTTTAAATGTGGAAAAAAAATCGATTCCAAAGAAAATTTTATTGAACTTCCAAATCCAAAAAGAGATGGTAAATTTTTTGAACTTGTAAAAATCCCAGGTTTTGAAATGGCAAGCACTCCTGTGACTCAAGAAGTTTGGACAAAAATTATGGGCGAAAATCCAAGTTCTTTTAAGGGAGAAAAAAATCCTGTCGATCAAGTGACTTGGTTTGATGCTATTTATTTTTGCAATAAACTGAGCGATGCTTGTGGATATGTCCCGTGCTATTTTTTTAACGGTTCCAACAATGTGGATGTTTGGGGAAATGATTTTAAGAATTCAAAAACTCCTGATGGAAAAATAACTTGCAATTTTCATTACAACGGTTTTAGATTGCCAACAGTTTCCGAGTGGATGATTGCCGCCTCTGGTAGAGATGAATTTGTCTATGCCGGTAGTGACACAGTTGATGATGTGGCTTGGTATAGAGGTAACAGTGATTCAACCCATTCGGTCAGTTCAAAAAAGCCTAACTCTTTTGGTTTGTACGACATGAGTGGAAATGTTTATGAATGGTGCTGGGACTCCGATGGTGATGACAAATGTTATTGCGGTGGAAGTTGGAAAAGCAGACCAGAAAGTTGTGAGACTGCTTGTGTAAGAAGTTTGGGCCCGGCTGAAAAACTGCGCTTGGTTGGATTTAGAGTTGTAAGGTCCGTTTGATAAAAGTCCAAAAACAATAATCTCTGTCATGCTAGACTTGATTCAGCATCTCAAATTTAATAGACATCCTTTGTTTAAGGGGGACCCGAAATAAATTCGGGATGACTTTTGCTCTTGTTGTTTTGATTAATCTGAATGTAGTTTTTTGTCATTTCGACCATAGTCCTTTGTCATTTCGACCGTAGACCTTTGTCATTTTGATCGTAGACCTTTGTCATTTCGACCGTAGTGGAGAAATCTTATCAACGACAATTGTTTTTAGATTTCTCCATTTCGTTCGTTCACTCTCCAGTCGAAATGACTGTTGTTTTTGTGTCATGCTGGACTTGATTCAGCATCTCAAATTTAATAGACATCCTTTGTTTAAGGGATCCCGAAATAAATTCGGGATGACTTTTGCTCTTGTTGTTTTGATTAATCTGAATGTAGACCTTTGTCATTTCGACCGTAGTGGAGAAATCTTATCAACGACAATTGCTTTTAGATTTCTCCATTTCGTTCGTTTCACTCTCTACAGTCGAAATGACTGTTGTTTTTTGTGTCATGCTGAACTTGATTTAGCATCTCAAATTTAATAGACATCCTTTGTTTAAGGGGTCCCGAAATAAATTCGGGATGACTTTTGCTCTTGTTGCTTTGATTAATCTGAATGTAGACCTTTGTCATTTCGACCATAGTCCTTTGTCATTTCGTCCGTAGACCTTTGTCATTTCGACCGTAGTGGAGAAATCTTATCAACGACAATTGTTTTTAGATTTCTCCATTTCGTTCGTTCACTCTCCAGTCGAAATGACTGTTGTTTTTTGTGTCACGCTGGACTTGATTCAGCATCCCTTTTTTAGTGGTTGACTTTATTTTTTCAACAATGCTGCAAATGGATTATACTTCATTCCATCGTCGCTACCAAATGTTTGTTTTGGCTGAGGACTTCTTGGTTTTCCATTGCCTGATTTGCTTTGGTCTGTTGAATCGGTTCCAGTCTTTTTTCTTACCACTACAACTTTTTTCTTACCGCCAGTTGAACTTGGGGCAGAAGTTTTTGAAGCAGAAGAATCTCCACGGTTGGCTGCATCGCTTTTCAAAGAAAGAGAAATTCTTTTACGAACCATGTCCAATTCAATGATTGTAAATTCTTTTACATCACCAACTTTTACCACATCCATTGGGTCGCTTACAAAACTGTCGCTCAATTCGCTGATGTGAATCAAACCTGTTTCGTGAAGACCGATATCAACAAAGGCGCCAAAATCAACAACATTGCGGATTTTTCCAGTGACCTTCATTCCAACTTTCAAATCTTCAAAATTGACGACACCTTTCTGCATGATTGGAGCAGGGTATCCGTCACGAGGGTCGCGGTTTGGTTTGGCAAGTTCATCAATAATATCATTGACAGTCTGTTCGCCGATGCCATATTTTTCTACCATTTGCTTTTTGAAATCGCCAGTGATTTTATCACCTTTTTTAACCAATGGAAGAACTTCACTTGCCACTGCATAATTTTCTGGATGAACCCAAGTATTGTCCAATGGATTTGAACTTTCTGGAATTTTCAAAAATCCTGCGCACTGCTCAAATGCCTTAGGTCCCAATCCGCTGACTTTTTTCAAATCTTCACGACTGGTGATTTTTCCATTTGCATCACGATAGGCGACAATTTTTTTTGCAAGACTTGAATTGATTCCGGAAACATATTTCAACAAAGATGCTGAGGCTGTATTCAAGTTGACTCCAACCTGGTTAACAACCGAACCAACAACTTCATCAAGTTTGTCTGAAAGTTTTTTCTGATTTACATCGTGCTGATAAAGACCAACACCGATTGCCTTTGGATCAATTTTTACCAATTCAGCAAGTGGATCCTGAAGACGACGACCCATGCTGATTGCTCCACGAATTGTCAAATCAAGGTCTGGGAATTCATCACGGGCAATGTCAGATGCTGAATAAACGGAAGCACCAGATTCATCAACAACTGTGTACATAACATCAGGATAATTTTCGCTGATTACTTTGCTTACGATGGCCTGAACTTCCTGACTTCCAGTTCCATTACCGACAGCCACAACCTGAATTGCATATTTTCTGATTGCATCTTTGACTGCGTTGTATGAACCATCAGGATCTGTCACCTGCTTAATCAAGAAATATCCAAGATATTTTCCAGTTTCATCAAGGGCTGCACATTTTGTTCCTGTTCTGATACCAGGGTCCACACCAAGAACGCGACTTCCCTTGATTGGCTGAGTCATCAAAAGATTTTTCAAGTTTTCGCTGAATACACCAATTCCATGTTCATCGGCTTCATCAAATTCATCGCTGCGGATTTCACGAAGAACTGCAGGACTCAACAGACGGACAATTCCATCTTCGATTGCATCGCTGTGATATTTATTGTGGATGGTCTGCTTTTTCTGAATCTCTTTTACCGCATCATCAACTGAAACATCAAGGGTAACTTCCAAAGCTCCTTCACGTTCTGCACGATTGATTGCAAGAATTCTGTGGGGCTTAACCTGATTCAAAGGTTCTTTATAATCCCAGTACATTTTATAGGTAGATTCTTTTTCAGCAGCCTCAGCGTCTTTTCCTTCTGGAACAATTCCCTTTGTGACCATGGTACCGGTTGCCATATAAAGGTCATGGACTGATTCACGGTTTTTTGTTTCCTGGCTGACACGCTCTGCAATAATGTCCTGAGCACCCTTGATTGCATCTTCAACGGTTGGAACATTGAGAGTCTCGTCGGCTGCATCGGTTTTGATAAATTCAGCGGCCTTGGTTTCAAACGCTTTGTCGTCAAGTTCCAGCATTGCATCTGCCAAAGGATCAAGTCCCTTTTCAATAGCAACCATACCACGGGTCTTCTTCTTTTTCTTGAATGGAGCCCACAAATCTTCTAGTGCGGTCATGGTTTTTGCATTCATGGCGGCATTGTAGAGACTTTCCGTCAACTTGTTTTGCCCAAAGATTCCTTTGACAATTTCAAGACGACGTTCCTCAAGATTTTTGTAGGAAGTAAAAAGGTGGTCGCAATCACGAACCTGGACTTCATCCAAAGAACCGTGCTTTTCCTTACGATAACGAGCAATAAAAGGAATGGTACAGCCTTCAGCCACCAAACTGATAACAGCGCTAACCTGAGTAATATTGATGTTCAACTCAGTAGCGATTTTTTTCATAATGTCCACTTCATTAACTGAAAGTGCATCGATTTGTTCTTGTGTAAATTCCATAGAGCGTATATTTTACGGCTTTTAGAGGGAATTTTCAAGAGGGTAGAAAGACGTGTGGAGTTTTTGGAGATATTGATGGGTTTTGTTAGACACAATTTTTTTAGCCCATAGATTTTTATTCGATACTTGTTTTGGATGGACCGATTTATAATTTTAAGAAACACAAATTTTTTGACCGATAGATTTTTATTTGACACTTGTTTTTGAAAAAACCGATTAAAAATTTTAGGAAACACATAGGGGACGAGACTAACTACCGGTCGTTAGTTTTTTGCCCCCAACAAGTGTCATAGCTATAATCAATCGGTCATTATGCCAAAATAATCAGTGAAGGTCGTTAGACCTGAACAAATCCGTGTGTAAAAAAGAAAACAAGTGGCTTAAATTAACAGTCGGTCATTTCCGAGATTTCTCCACTTCGGTCGAAATGACGCATCCCCAAATGTGTGTGTGAAAATTTATAATCGGTTTTTCCAAGAACAACAGTCCCCCCCCCAACAAGTGTCGTAGCTATAATTAATCGGTCAACATGCTATCACCAACCACGCCCCCAATGAGTATCGTAGCAATAATCAATCGGTCATTCCGCTATCACCAACCAATCTCATAACAAGTGTCGTAGCTATAGTTAATCGGTCATTTACGCTATCACCAACCAATCCCAGCACAAATGTCGCAACTATAATCAATCGGTTATCATGCTATCACCAACCACACCCATAACAAGTGTCGCAACTATAATCAATCGGTTATTTCGCAATCACCAACCACGCCCCCAACAAGTGTCGTAGCTATAATTAATCGGTCATTATGCTATCACCAACCAATCCCAGAACAAGTGTCGTAGCTATAATCAATCGGTCATCATGCTATCACCAACCAATCCTTGTCCAATCCCCAACAATAAAATCAAGTCCACATCTAAATTCCATTTTGGTAAAAATCAGTATTACAATAAAATTAAATTTTGATTTCTATTGAATTTAAATAAAATAAAAATTATTATAAAGGTGAGTTGCAAAGGTGCATTGTTTTTTCGGAAGCAGTGTGCCTTTTTTTGTTAACGATTAAAATGCAATGGCGCAGAGGGTGTGTATCTTTCTGCGTCTTTTTTTTTGGAGAGAGGCTGGGAGGTGTAAATGGAAAACCTGATTTCAAATTCCAATTTAATCAATGAGCAGCTTGCTCGTTATGGTGTAAAATTTGGAATCTACAAAAACGGAACTTTTAATGAGAGACTTTTTCCGTATGATCCAATTCCTCGTGTAATAAGCGCAAGTGACTGGGACAGTTTGAGCAAAGGTCTTGTGCAGCGTGTAACAGCATTGAATCTTTTTCTTGCAGACATTTATTCAAAAAAGCAAATCATTTCTGACGGTATTGTTCCAGAGGACTTTGTTTTTTCATCATCAGGATATTTGGCTCAGGTGGAAGGAATTATGCCTCCCCATGGAATTTATTCTCACATTTCTGGAATTGATCTTGTCCAAGCAAAAGATGACAAATGGTTTATTTTGGAAGACAATCTTAGAATTCCAAGTGGTGCATCCTATCCATTGATTGCTCGTGGTCTTGAACGAAAATGTTCTCCTCAGACTTTTGTTCAGAATCATGTTGTGGACAATCGAAATTATGGCACGCTTTTAAAAGATGTTATGGACGATATGAACTGTGGTGGAATCAATGTTGTTTTTACCCCTGGTCGTTATAACGCTGCATATTTTGAACATGCATATCTTGCTGAACAGACTGGTAGTGTTTTGTGTCAGCCTGAAGATTTGTTTGTTGAAAATAACACAGTCTATTGCAAAACTCTCAATGGCAAAGAAAAAGTCGGAGCAATTTATAGAAGAATATCTGATGAATATCTTGACCCTTTGACTTTTGTTCCTGAATCATTGATAGGTATTCCCGGCGTGATGAGTGCTTACAGGTCTGGAAATGTTGCCTTGATTAATGCACCTGGAAATGGAGTGGCTGACGATAAAGGAATTTATTATTTCGTTCCAAAGATGATAAAGTATTATTTGAATGAGGAATCGATTTTAAATAACGCGCCAACCTATCTTCCGTTTTATGAAGAAGATAAAAAATATGTCCTTTCAAATTTAAAGACTCTTGTTATCAAAGATGTTGCAGAAGCTGGAGGATATGGTGTTGTCTTTGGAAGAGATTTGAGTTCTGAAAAATTGTCGGAAATGGAAACGCTTATTAAAGAACAACCTCGTCGTTGGATTGCTCAGGAAGGAATTGATTTTAAGGATCTGGAAATCATGGATGAGGGTAAAAAAGTAGAAAGAAAAGCCGACCTTAGAGCTTTTGTTTTAAGTGGAAAAACTTGTCAAGTTTGGCCTAGCGGTCTAACTAGATTTTCAAGAAACCCAACAAGTTTTGTTGTTAATTCATCACAAGGCGGAGGATTTAAAGACACATGGATTTTAGAGAAATGAATTCAAAAAGAAATGGAAATGTACCACTGACATTGAAACAGGTTGACTCGATTTATTGGCTTGGTCGTTATACAGAAAGAGTTCTCACAACATTGAAATTGTTTATGAATGTCTATGATTCACAATTGGACTCTCAATTTGATTATGTGAAATATTGCAGCGACTTGGACATATACAACGGTTTTACATCGCTTTCGGATTTTTGTACAAGATATGCATTTGATAAAAACTATGCCAGCTCAATTATTTCCAGCATGTATCGTTCCTATGATAACGCAATTATGTTGAGAGAAACAATTGGTAGCGACGCATTGAGTTATATTGAAATGGCCCTCCGTCAATTGGAAGAAGCTCAGTTCAGCAAGACACCTGTTTTGGTTTTTCAAAAAGTAATCGATTGCATCATGGCGTTCAAGGGAATGATTTTTGATTCAATCGCTGATATGAATGTCAGAAATATTTTGAACACAGGTTTGACTTTGGAGCGACTGGATATGTATCTTCGTTTGAACATGAATGAAGAAAAAGTTGCTTTTGAATGTCAAAGACTTTCTTGGTCAATTGCTTGTACTGATATAAATTGTGACAAACTTGCTTTGCAGAAAGTGTGTGGCGAACTTTGTGAAAAATCTGAGTTCCTTGACAATGCAGATAAAATGGTTTTGCTTCAGCTTATCGACAGTCTGTTCATAAAGATTGATTTTGCTGCCTAAAAATTTTTTTCAGAAAAATATGGGAGTTCACAATGAATGTTCTTGAAATCGATTACACGACAACTCTTGAATTTGACGGTCCAATTATCGACCACTATTTTCTTTTGCGTTGTGTGCCGGTTTCAAGAGATGGTCAGACTGTTGTTTCAAGAAATCTATCCATCACCCCTGAAACTCCATTGGTGACATCAAAAGATATTTTTGGAAATGTCGCTTATCAGGGACGAATAGATTTTCCTCATACAGAATTTTCTTTCCATTCAACAGCCACCGTCATTGTGGACAGGGAAAATGGTTGCCGAGAATTTTGTCATCCGTTTTACCGATACAATACTCCTCTAACAAAAGTCAACGATGAAATGAAAGAATTTTTGTATTCGATTTTTGATGGAAATATTTTTGAAGAAGTTGTTAAAAATAAAAAAATCAGAAATCGAGATATTCATTTGGTTGCAGAAATTTTGATGGAAGCGGTTTATAAAAAAATTGAATATGTTCCAGGATCAACGACAGTCAAAACCACTGCGGCAGAATCTTTTATATCTGGAAAAGGTGTGTGCCAAGATTATGCTCATGTTTTTTGTGCCCTGTGTCGTGAAGCAGGAATCCCCTCTCGATATGTGGCAGGGACAAGCAAAGGCGAAGGTTCAACCCACGCATGGTCGGAATATTTTGTCCCTGATGAAAAATTTATAGAATACAATGGAAAGTCTCAGCAAGGTCGATGGTTTGGTGTGGATTGTACACGAAATAAAAAAGTTGATGACAGTTATGTTTCTTTGGCATCAGGCAGGGATTATCTTGATTGCAAAGTGGACGGCGGAATTTTTAGGGGAATGACAAATCAAAAAATGACTGTCTTTGTAAAAACGAAAGAACTGGAACTTAGAAAAAATCAGGTTGGTTTTGATAACAGTCAAAATCTTCTTTTGAATAGCGAAAATCTTGAAGAACAAAAAAAATTGTTGAAATTAAAAAATCAACAACAGCAAATGTAAAAGGGAATTTATAAAAAAGGATTTGATTATGATAAAAACTGTTACATCAGCACAAATGCCTGTCAATGAAAAATTTTTAATTCAAAAACAGGTTATCAAAAATGGAAAAAACAAAAAACGTATCTGCATAGTTTCAGGAACCCACGGCGATGAACTTGAAGGCCAATATGTCTGTTGGGAATTGATCAGGCGGATAAATGAAAATCTGGACAAATTGGACGGCGTGTTGGAAATTTATCCTGCTTTAAATCCACTTGGAATTAATTCCATGACTAGAGGAATCCCTCAATTCGATTTGGACATGAATAGAATTTTTCCTGGAAATGAAAATGGAACTTTCGCAGAATATACAGCCGCCATGGTTGTGGAAGATATTTCCGGAGCGGACGTTGTAATTGACATTCATGCGTCAAATATTTTTTTGAAAGAAATACCGCAGGTCAGGATCAATGAAATATCACAGGAGTCTTTGGTTCCTCTTGCAAAACTTGTTAACACTGATTTTATTTGGGTCCATTCAAATGCAACTGTTTTGGAAGGGACTTTGGCTTATTCTCTTAACACAACTGGAACCCCATGTCTTGTAGTTGAAATGGGAGTTGGTATGAGAATTACTGAAAGCTATGGTCAGCAACTTACAGATGGAATTATTAATCTGATGCATGAACTGGGGATGTGGAAAGGGGACGCTCCTGAAATCAGGTCTCCAATTATAAGCAAAGACGAAAAAGTTTCTTTTGTAAACGCAAATGAAAGTGGAGTTTTTTTGCCAACAGCCAAGCACAATGAAAAAATAAAAAAGGGTGAAGAGATTGGTAAAATCATAAATCCATTGACTGGAGAAATTTTGGAAACATTGCTTAGTTCTATTGATGGATTGATTTTTACAATCAGAGAATATCCTGTGGTTTATGAAGGGTCTTTGATTGCCCGAATTCTTGGTATCTAAAAAGGAAACAAAAATGAGAGAAGAAATTATATTTAAATTCAAAACACCTTACAGAGAAGAAATTGCCGTAAAAGGATATAGATTTGGTCACGGAAAAAAGACTGCTTGTTTTGTTGCTGGATTGCGTGGAAATGAAATTCAACAAATGTATATCGCGGCACTGCTTATAAAAAGATTTAAGGAATTGGAAGCGGATGGACTTTTGTCAGAGGATAATGAATTTTTGATTATTCCTTGTATAAATCCATTTTCTATGAATATTGGAAAAAGATTCTGGCCTGTTGATAATACTGATATCAATCGAATGTTTCCTGGTTACAATCTTGGAGAAACAACTCAAAGAATTGCAGCCGCAGTTTTTGAAAAAGTCAGGGACTATCATTATGGATTGCAGTTCGCAAGTTTTTATCTGTCTGGAAATTTTGTTCCTCATGTTAGACTTATGAACACAGGATATCAAAGTCCGGAACTTGCAAAAGAATTTGGTTTGCCTTATGTTTTAGTTCGTGAACCAACTCCAATTGATACGACCACATTGAATTATAACTGGCAGGTTTTTGAAACAGAAGCATTTAGTGTTTATACAAAAGCAACAAATCATATTGATGAACAAAGCGCCATGGTTGCAGTAAATGCTGTCCTTAGATTTTTAAGCGCATTCAATTTAATTTACGCAAGACCTCCTGTTGGTTATTCAAGTCAGATTGTAAAGGAAGAAGATTTTACAACAGTCTCAGCAACTGCCGGTGGATTATTTAAATCTTGTGTCGGCGCTGGTGATGAAGTAAAAAAGGGAACAGTCCTTGCAATTATTTTGGATCCTTTGACCGCTGAATTGAAAGAAGAAATTTTATCGCCTGTGGATGGAATTGTTTTCTTTGCAAAAGAGTCCCCAATGATTACCGAGCATGAAACTGTATTTTTTATAAATCCAAATTCAAAAAAGAAATGAACAAGGAGTCTTTTAAATTTCCATCAATCGGAATGAGGATAATAAAATCCGCTGTTGCTGTGGCACTATGTTATGTTGTGCAAATTTTTCGTGGCGACAGTGGAATTGTTTTTTACAGTCAACTTTCGGCGTTGTGGTGTATGCAGTCATATATTTCCACGACAAAACAAAATGCAAAACAGAGAATCCTTGGAACAATTGTCGGTGCATTTTTTGGACTTGTGGTTTTGCTTATATCGATTTTTGTCCGAAATCATTTTAGCGATGGAAAATGGTTTGGTTATATTTTCAACGCTATTTTGATTTCAGCGACATTGATTCCAGTTTTATGGACGACAGTTGTTTTAAAAAAGAAACAGGCTTCATATTTTTCTTGCGTTGTTTTTTTGAGTATTGTTGTAATTCATTTGTCGGATGAAAATCCATATCTTTTTACATTGAACAGATTTTTGGATACGATGATTGGAATTGTGATCGGTGTTGGGGTGAATCTTTTCCGTTTGCCCCATAAAAAAAATCTTGATGCACTTTTTATTTCAGGACTTGATGATATACTTTTGAGCAAAGATTATCATATAAATGATTATTGCAAAGTTGAATTGAACCGGATGATTGATGAGGGACTTCATTTTACTTTATCAACCATGAGACCTCCTGCTTCGATTTTGGAACCTATGAAAGATATAAAATTGAAACTTCCAGTGATAGCGATGGACGGTGCTGTTTTGTATGATACCCATGAAAAAAAATATTTAAAAAAAATCACAATGACAATTGATGAAAAAAATCAAGTTATGGAAATTTTTAATCAATATGAAATCCACAATTTTGCGAACATTGTAATTGATGACACACTTTTGATTTATTACGGTGATTTTCAAAACGACATTCAAAAACGATTGGTGGATGAATTAAGAATTTCGCCATATAGAAATTACATCAAGCGTCCTGTTCCTGATGAAGAAGTGATTTATTTTATGTTGATTTATCCTGATGAAAAAATTGAAGAAATTTATAAAATTTTGGAAAGTCATAAAATCACCCAGACTCTGAAAGTTCTAAAATATAAGTCGAATGATTACAAGGGATATTCTTACATAAAAATCTACAACAAAGCTGCCACTCGACAAAATATGATAATGTATTTGCAGAGAAATCTTGGTGTGGATAAGATTATCACTTTTGGAACAATCCCTCAAAATTATGATTATGTTGTTGAAGCAGGAAACACAAACCAAGTTGTCCACAAAATAAAAAAACTTTTTGAAGGATGATGTCATTGATTTCGTTTTTGCACACATAATGCAGGAATGTTTTAAGTCATCATCATCACCAAGCGGACACACTGCAATCGACATTTGTCCTGCTAATCATTAAAATAAGTTGAAAAAAATCCCGCAACTTTTTTGCTACGGGATTGTGTGTTAAAAATTTATTGGACAAATTGAATGACTGCTGACCATGGATTTAAAAACATTTAAAAGCTATTGTTTTCAAAAACTTCAACGCTTTTTATTTTATAATCAAGTCTCTTACTGAATCGTAATGTGGACCTATTAAGCCAAAA
This sequence comes from Treponema sp., assembly GCA_045640345.1. Taxonomy (GTDB): domain Bacteria; phylum Spirochaetota; class Spirochaetia; order Treponematales; family Treponemataceae; genus Treponema_D. The sequence continues at coordinate 1,186 of JAZUEV010000267.1, read as the reverse complement.
TCTTTTTCTTTGTAGTTCCAAAGTGCTCGACCGATTCCATGTTTTTCCAATGCCTTGTGGATATCCTGGAACCATCGAGCTGTGTCTTCTGCTGGTGCTCTATCAAGGACTCCATATTCACCGCAATAAAGTGGAATATTTTTTTCTTCGGCCGTGTCCAATGCAGGTTTGAACAACATTTCAAAAAAGTTTTCATCCATCTTAAGTGTGTCCATTGTTTTGTCAAAAATTGCACCGTGACAGGCTTGTGGAATCTGCTTACTTTTTTCACGGATATATTCAATTGATGGACCTGGATAAGACACTTCAAAATCAAGTGGCATTTTATAAACCCAAGGAGCTTTCTGGTGAGTAAAAACCAAAGGCTCATAACAATGGAAAGTGAAAACAGTTTTGTCATCATAAGGGATATCAATTCCTGGAACTGCTGAAACACTGTTGTAATCAACGCCACCCACAATAATCCATGAATCTGGAGCAAACTGTCTTATTTCCTTGAAGGCTCTTGATGCAATCTGATTCCATTCAGGCTGGAGATTTGGATTGACAATTTCATTCAAAAGTTCATAAGCCACAAAATCAGAATACTGGCTGTATCGTTCGGACATGAATTGCCAGATTTTTACAAATGTATTCTGGAGAGGAATGCTATGGAAAAATAAATCAGGATCTTTGACAGCATTTGAATCAAACATATATCCCTTTGTCTTGTGCAAATCAAGAATAATGTTCAGACCATATTTTTTACACCATGCTATACAATTGTCGATGTAGGCAAATCCTTCTGGAATAAAAAATCCATCTTCGCTGAGTATGATTTCATAATCAATAGGTAAACGCACGTGGTCGAATTTCCAATCCGCAATCTGCTTTAAATCTTTTTCTGTTATAAAACTGTCGTGATATTCTTTTGAATATTCGTTGCACTGTGAAATCCATCCACCAAGATTCACGCCTTTCTGAAATCCTTCAAACTTTCTCATGTTTTTCTCCTGTGTCTATTTATTTATAGAAAACAATTTCTAAAAATTTTAGATGTTGCTTTGAAGATCGAATGTTTTAAAACTTGCAATCTCAAAGTTAAAAACCCTCAGACATCTCGAATAAAATAAGGATATCTCTAAAAATTGCAATTTATAGAGACTTCAATATTTTTTAAGATGCACTTTAATTATATCCAATAAAT